>JBDLUZ010000122.1:0-5993 GCA_039805045.1 Bacteroidota bacterium
GGACTGTTGGCAATCTGTTTTGCATACTCCTTGTAATTCTGACCTGCTGCATGAGCTGCTTTGTAGTTTGAGCTGATCAATCTGGCAAAGTCATTAAAACTGTCCTGTGGACTTGGGTATGTTCGGAATTTCAGCTTGTACTGATTCTGGGCTTGGTACACGCCACCTTTCCAAAACTCATTGGGCTTGCCGCCGGCAGTGATACCGAAAAAGTTGTTGTATTTGGTTGACAAGGTGGAAGTGCCCCAAGCGCTTTCAAAAGCACCTTGAGACAAGATCACCAACGGATCCATCTTAAAGCGTTCTCCAGCTTTCTTGGCATATTCAAAGTGTTTTACCACGTAATTTTCTGTTTTTGTACTCATGGCTATTGTTGTAATGAGATGTATTTGTGATTTACCCATCTAAGCTGATTATCGACTGTCTGAAACTGGAGAAATACATCTTTTCCAGTATCCATAGACATGACCAATCTGCCCAAAATGGTATTTGGATGTGCCTGGTTTATTGCTACCAATTGTTCGTTAAGAACGGGAGTTAACGATCTTGTGATCAGTCGTGGCATCGGAATGCCTTTAATGGTGAAATAATCTACTGGCTTCATCCAGGCTGTTGCATTCCCAGTAGCTGGATAAGCATCAAACATGGGTTTGTAGTACTGAAACAAATCAACATAGGTTGATGAAGCAGACACCCAATAGCTAACCCGTTGTTTGTTTTTTGCTTTCAGGTTTGCGGGGGCTTTGGCACCATTGATGACGTAGGCAACCTCAATGAATTTGACATTATTTTTCTCATCAAAGTGCTGTCTTCCAGTTGCGTAACCTAAAAATTCACCGGGCTTGGTTTTCCTGATAATGTTCTTTTCCGAGAACTGCTCATAAAATGCACCATGATTTGTGGCATCTGGGCTGGTCCGCAGAAATACTTCCTTCTTTGCCACTACCAAACTTTGTGGCTTGGCAAACTGAACCGGAGAACTTCCACCACCGGTAGTAACTTTATTTTGATTGCTACTAACGATTGTCATGAACTTTTGATAATCATCGGTAGAAAGTTCACTTTGGAGGTCATCCAGCAAATTGGATTGATACAAATTCTTGTATGCGGTTCTCACACTGTCTAGGTTGGTGATAATTTTCGCAGTTTCGAGTATTCGCGAGCTATTGGTAGTATCGAAACTCATCATCCAACTTATTCCGGATGGATTCATGGCAGACTTTAACGTCATGGCTTGTCTTACCTCTGGACTGTCGTCTGCATTATCTTGAGCGTTAGACTTGTTGAATTCGGCAATAAGCTTTTTCCCCAGCCGATAGGTGATGTAAATACCTCCCAGCACAAGGATTCCATTGACAATCTTGCTTTGATTGTCTTGGATAACGCCAATAAACTTTTCTTTTGTGCTAGACATGTTTTGGTATTTAGATCATGCTTTTAATTTTCAATTTCACCAAGGGCAACTCCAGTTTTTTGGAGATTTTAACCAGTTCCTCAGCAGTAAATTGCTTGGCAATAGATTGCAATGCCTGTTGAACATGGCGAGCCTCTTGTTCCGATTTTACATCGATTGAAATAGGTATATCTCTTGCTGTCATGGGGTTGTTGTGGGGTTTGGTTGTGTGACGTATTGCAGTATTTTTTGAAGATTTTGGCGGTCTTTTTCGATCTCACTCAATAGCATGTACATGGTTCCTAGTTCCTGATTATTCATACTCTGGCAGAACGTATTGATCATTTCCAATATCGTCTCTCTTTGACTGTCTGCCGGATCAGTAGACTTTTCAGGTTCAGCAGTTTCTGCTTTCTCAGGCTCTGTACCTGCCAAAAAATTGATGGCTGAAGCCATAGGTGTCCCAGTGAAAAACTTAGCCAAACCGGGCATAGCCATTCCAATGATGTTGGTATAGTACTCCACTTGCTTTTTAGCGTCCAGGGTGTTTTGCATGTCCTGGACTTGGAATTCCAACTCTTCATTTTCCGCCTTCAATCGTAAAACCTCAGCCTGTATGCGATCTAGTTCTCGGCTCTTTTCTAATTCAGAAAATTTGCGCTGAACTAAATCGTTGACCTCTGCCTCCCCCAAACCTGCATATCCACTGAGTGTTCTTGGAATTTCATCATCTACATCCGTCCATTGAAAGGTTTTAGACCAAATCAATGTGTTTGTATCCTGATCCTTGAATTCTACTTTGATTTTATCCGGGTTTTCAGACTTATCATAGCTTCTCACTAGGGGAGAGAAATTCTCCACCACTGCCTGATCAATGCTGTTAAGCTTCTTTCCATTGCGATAGAACACCGCATTGAACACAACATGATTGTGTCCCTGTTTGGGAAAGGTCTTAATCATTTTTTGACTGACCTGAATGACGTGATATATCTTTCTCTTACTCACTCCTTGACGATTTGTATAAATTCTATTACTGGATACTGTTGGGTTTCTTGGGGAAGTTCAATTCGGACCAATCCACTGAATTCCTCGATACCTTCTAGGCTGGAATGCCCTTGAACGATTTCTAAACTGTTGGTATCAGAGATGATTCGTGTACCTATGGGAAGCGCGTGTGCATTGGTCAGTATCAAATACTCATTGTAGGCATCAAGCTCATATCCCTTCTGGGGATTTTGCGTTGTGATGCTACGAAAGCGTTGAAGCTCAATTCCCGTTTCGCGTTGTTTGAACTGCTGATGGATATGGATTAAATGATCGAACATAGTTGGTCGTTGTTGTAATCGTGCTCATCTGTGTTGTCATCTTCCTGTGAATAATCCTCACAGTTTTCACGGTTGCTTTTGGCATCAATACGGCTATGAATAACCTTGGTTTCCTTTGGCGATGGATCGGTTTGCTTACTTACCTGAATTCGTGCCGTTGGCACACATCTCAGATACAGACTTACCATATAGGGGAAGAAGTTTGACTTCATACTGTCTACATATACTCCCACTACCAATTGTCCAGGTTTCAGGCTTACATCCAGCGTTTGAAATCCACTTGGTTCCTCCGGCTCATAGAATGGTTGTGCTGAAATCGGCGCTACAATAGCCTCTTCCTTTAAGCTGTTGAAACTGGCTGATATCCAGCCGATCTCGGGCATATAGAAGTCTGTTTGAACACCATGGACATGCTTGGCAACAAATCCAGTGCACCGCTTTAGGTAGCTTGGGATCTTGTGTTGAAACCGAACAATTTGTCCTGGGCGATCAACCTTAAGGCGAATGATATTGTAGCGAGTGCCTACCATGCTGATTATTTTTCATTGGTCAACCAGAGGTAAATTTTTGCTTCGTAGGGGTAGCCCATTGGCAAATAAGGCTCGCTTGCTGCTGCACTCGATACTTGATTGATTGGAGTACCTCCATCCGTTAACCGTCCTTCAATGGAACTTCCTGCGGCTTCCAGGTGCTCCTCGAAAAAGAAGAACTTTTGATTGGGAGCTACCTGGTGACCGCTGGTTAATAATCGGATTTCATGCACGTCTTCAAACACTTCCTGGTTATTCACTTTCAAACCCAACAAGCTTCCAGGAACCAAGCGCTCTTCCGGCAGAGACACATAAATGGCTCTGATTTTTGCATATTGCTTATCAGTCTGCGCAGTGATGCGCACCGATTCTCCGGGAGTATTAATGCGAACTCTGATTTGCTGAAACTTGTGGTTTTTCATGATCCAGTGGGATTAAGTGATTAGGCTTTGATTACCGCTGTACCGCGAAGAATTGCCTTCAAGTATGAATTGCTTGGTGCATTGGCAGACCATTCCACATTGAATTCAATGCTTTGCTGGTCGCGGATGATTTTTGGATTATCCAATACGAACAAGCCCTTGAAGATGTCTTTTCCTTCGGTTTGGAATACCTCGCAAGAAGTATTGGGGATCAAGACAGTGCCGTTGGCTTTGAATTCGAACTCGCCGTTGCGCACATAGTCGGGAATGACATCGTAATTGACGGTTCCTGCTGTGTCAGCTCCGTCACCAACGCCCCCCAACAATTGGATACCGTACAACAAGAAGTAGTTGCCCTTTTCCAGCTTGCCGCTAGAGATGTTGCTGGTTCCTACAACTTTGTTGTCGTCATCCTTAAACATCTTGACAACCTTTGATCCGCTGATGGTTTTTACCACATAGTATGCGGTATCAACAGCCTGAAGGCTTTGTGATGCCAAACCTTGTTGGATTTCTTTGGGAAGAAGACTGATGCGCTTTTCAAACTCTGCGCGAGAGCGTGAGCCCGTTGCCGTTGATACGGCACGAGATTGGTTTTGCATTTTGCGGAACAACTTCTTTTTGTCATTGGGGCCGCTGAGCTCCAATGCTTGCAAGAAATCGTCTTCCGACATTGCACCTAACAAGTTGTACTCACTGTTTTCGATTTGTCCGAGCGTTAACATGATTTTGATTATTTAGAGATTTTTGATGGGGTTAAATGATTTCGATGTAAGAGAGTTCTGCTTCATCCACATTTTCCATTTGGGTACTGGAAAACTCTTCAGGATTGAAGGAGGTTGGAGATGACAATGCCGGCAAGTCCGGATTGTATCGTTCAACAGAAAGGTTGATGGGTTCGCGGTAAACCGAGGGTTCTCCTAACGCGGAAAAGCCATTCAGGTTAAAGTCGGCCAAACCAGCGAGAAGGTCTTTTTTCATAAACACCTTTACGCCAGAGAGCATACCTGCTGCACCGACACCGGTTGCAACAAGTTTCATATTCTGATCTTTTAGCATCAGGTTACCGGCGGCGCCTACACCCAATAAGACTAAAGGACGAGCAAGTGCCTTGGCATTGAATCCAGTTGCAGCTGCATCTACATTCAAGACTTTATCGATCATCTTTCCACCGACTGAGCCGAGAACAACTCCTCCGGTGAGCATGGCCAAGGTTTTGATTTCACCCATTACAGCTTGGCCACTGATCTTGGATTTTGAATTGCGTTGTGTTGCCATGATTTGATTATTTGATGTTTAGAAGAGTTTCATTGATTTTACAGGCAGCTTCTTGGCTTTTGAAGTGCTTTTGGATTTGACACTTTTGGCTGGAGCTGACTTCTTGGTTGATTTGCGAGTACGGTAACCGGACAGGTTTGAAGCCTTTTTCTTTGGTTTTACCATTTGGTAAATGCCGAAGGCCAATAGACCTCCACCGATAACCGCTGGAACGGGGTTCTTTTTGATGAAATTCATGATTCCACCCCCAGATGTGCTCGAGGTACTTGAGCTGGTTGATTCAGATGCTGTTTGTGACATTGGAATTGGATCGCTGGTTGCTGGGAGATTTTCGCTGCTCTCAATCTCCATCATTGCGGAGGCAGCAGCTGGGTCGTTTGCTATTTCGCTAGATAATTTGTTGATGTCGATATTCTCGTTTTGGCCAATCAATCCGGCTTCTTTCAATATTTTGATTGTTGCAAGAATGATGGGGGCAGCAGCAGCAACTACGGAAGCAGTAGCAGGATCACCTAGTTCTCCCAACATTTGATCCTCGACCATTCCGTTCAAATTGCCTGCTTTCCCTTTTAGGATTGCATTTTGTAATGCAGAGCGACTACCCTGGAGTTTATCGGCAAATAGTTTCTCAACTTTTGCCAGGGCATTTTTACTCTTTTGCCATGTTCCAGCATCAACTCCTTTTGCTGCCGCTTGTTGCTGAGTAGCATACCCCCATTTTAGCTTGGAGGCCATCTTGCCCATGTTGAGCTTCATCGCCAACAGATAACCACCACGAGCAGCTAGCGATAGCGGATTGTATTTGACAACAGCCTTTACAGCTGCTTTTGCAGCTTGTCCAACCTTCTGCCCAACAGTAGAAGCCGCTTTTCCGACGGTCTTTCCGACTGTTTGTGCAGCTTTTTTGACGTTGGTGAAAAAGCCCTTTACATTGATTCCACTGAGAGCAAACTCATCAATATCGTAGTCCAGTCCGTTAACGGTGTTAATTCCGTTCCTCAAATTGAGCTGTTGTTCATTTTTAGAAAGTATTTCCAAAGCTTGG
>JBDLUZ010000123.1:0-5974 GCA_039805045.1 Bacteroidota bacterium
TGTTTCTCAGCCAAAGCTTCCAGGTGAATACCCGCTACTTCGAGAATCAGCTGAGCCACATCGTGTTGCTTTTGTTGCTTCCAGTATGGGTCTTTTATATTTTCAAGCATTTTATGAATGGCAACCAAATTTGGCAAAGATGCAGCAGGGTTGGCAACATTATACTTCATAATCAACTCATCAATTGCAGCTTTGATGTTACTCGCTCCTTCCACCCGAGACCAGCTGTCGTTTACACCGTCCATGGGATCTTTTTCTGCTTTTTCTCCCAATGTGTGAACAAAATATTCTGTTACAGCACCTCGGGAAGAAGCTGATCCAAAACCCTGACTGCGGTGTTGGCTTCTGCTTTCAGCGGCTATTTCACCAATACTTTTGCCCAGGAGTGGGAGAAATCCACCCACTTCTATTTTCATTTGATTCTCACTGGTTGTATTACTTGAACCAAAGCTGAAGGTGTTCCAGAGAATACGTTTAGCTTGCCATACCGTAACACCATTTTTAAGTTGTTCGGGAAACATGCTAGCATCAGCTGCTGCAATGAAGGCTTTCCGTGCAATAACTGCAGAACCTGAATGATGACCATGTCCTGCCCTGCTGTCTTCCGGGAAGCGGGTAATGATGATATCTGGCTTAAAATTCCGTATTACCCAAACAGCATCTGCCAGTATTTTTTCTTCATCCCATGTAGCCAATGCTTCGTCAGTTCTTTTTGAAAAACCAAAATCAAAGGCCCTTGAAAAGAATTGTTCTGCACCATCAATACGTCGTGCTGCAAGCAATTCCTGGGTTCTGATCAGTCCCAGTTCAAAACCCTGCTCATTGCCAATCAAATTCTGTCCTCCATCACCCCTGGTCATGGCCATATATCCGGTCCTGTATTGCCTTTCCCGCGCCAGGTAGGCAAGCAGCCTGGTACTTTCATCATCCGGATGGGCAGCCATATACAAAACGGAACCAAGTACATTCAGTTTTTTCATTTCATGCAGGATTTCACTCCCGCTTTTGTGTACCTTTTTCTGTGCAACTGAATTGTCTACTAAAAAGATTAAAAAGATCAGCGCCAAAGAAATTGACTTTAGGCGCACAGTGATTAGATTAAAGGAGTTCATAAGCAAGAAGGTTGGTATGTTAAAAATAGCAAAACGATGTGATTCTATTCGATTATGCAACAATTACTTTTAAAATCATGATTATCTTTATCCCATGAAAATTACTAATAACAACAAGTATCTGCCTTGTGCAAAAGGCATTTTCACCGGAATACTTTTTTTAGTACTTCAAACATCTACTTTCGGGCAGGTCAATCCTTTCCAATACAACATAAACAAGCAGGCAACCGGCAAACAAGGTGCCGTATCATCAGCACATCCCCTTGCCAGTGAGGTTGGACTGGAAATACTGAGACAAGGAGGCAATGCCTTTGATGCGGCAATCGCTACACAACTGGCATTGGCAGTGGTATACCCCGGCGCAGGTAATATTGGTGGAGGCGGTTTCCTCGTAGCTCATACCACGGATGGAAAATCTATAGCCATTGATTACCGCGAAAGAGCCCCCGGCAGCGCAACGAGAGATATGTACCTGGATAAAGATGGTAACCCGTTGCTCAATTTAAGTCAACATGGTCATCTGGCAAGCGGTGTACCCGGAACTGTTGCAGGCTTATTCAGTACACATAAATATGCTAAACTCGAATTCTCCAAACTCATAGCGCCCGCAATCAAGCTGGCAGAAGAAGGTTTTGTGATAACCGCTTCAGAAGCACGCTCGCTCAATGGCAGTGCGTCAGCTTTTATCAAATACAATACACAAACACCCGTATTTGTAAAATCAACCGGATGGAAGGCAGGAGATACCCTGATACAAAAAGAGCTTGCAGCTACCCTAAAAAGGATTCGTGACAATGGTTCGAAAGGATTCTACGAAGGTGAAACAGCCAGACTCATAGTAGCAGAAATGAAAAGAGGTGGAGGGATTATCAGTATTGAAGACCTTAAAAAATATGAAGCAGCAGAGCGGTCTCCTGTTGTTTTTGACTACAAAGGTTTTACAGTTATCGGTATGCCTATGCCAAGCAGTGGTGGCTTGCTCATGCAGCAGATGATGAAAATGGTGGAAGATAGGAATATTGGAAGCATGGGATTCCATTCCCCTGAGGCCGTTCAACTGATGATTGAAGTAGAACGAAGGGCATATGCTGACCGGGCTGAATTTATGGGCGACAGGGATTTTGTAAAAGTACCCGTCAAAACCCTGGCAAGTGATGCTTATTTAAAAGGAAGGATGTCTGATTTTATACCCGGTAAAGCGACACCAAGTGAGATGGTAAAACCTGGCAATCTGCAGGCAGAGAGTGATGAAACTACCCATCTATCTGTAGCAGACAAGTATGGCAATGCGGTAAGTGTCACAACCACGCTTAATGGAGGCTATGGGTCGAAAACAGTAGTTGGTGGTGCAGGTTTTCTGCTCAACAATGAAATGGATGATTTCAGTGTAAAACCAGGCGTACCCAATATGTTTGGTGCGGTTGGCAAAGAAGCCAATGCCATCCAGCCAGGTAAACGGATGCTCAGTTCGATGACACCAACAATTGTACTTAAAAACAAGAAACCCTGGCTCGTAGTTGGTACCCCCGGAGGAACAACCATACCCACTTCAGTTTTTCAGACTCTTTTGAACATCATTGAATTCAAACAAAATGCATTGGACGCAGTAAATAATCCAAAGTTTCATCACCAGTGGCTGCCAGACCAGGTAATGGTGGAGCAAGATTTTCCCAAGTCCTTGCAACAATCGCTTGAATCAATGGGATATAAACTTACCAATCGCGGACAGATTGGTCGCACTGAAGTTATCAGCATAACCCGAAATGGAAAAAAGATTTCGGCTATTGAAGCTGTAGCCGACAAACGTGGTGATGATCACGCTTCGGCATATTGAATATGAAGCGCATTACCAAGATAACCACAATCGTATTTGCAATACTAGCAGGCTTATTTATTTGCCTGTGGTTGGTATTCAGGATTCCGAGTGTTCAAACCAGGCTGGTAGGTTTGGCTGCTGGGATGATCAGTAAAACATTAAAAACCGAAGTAAGTGTACAACACGTAGATATCACACCATTTAACCGGTATCTGATAGAAGGGGTATTGGTAAGGGATCTCAAAAAAGATACGCTTTTATATGCAGGTGTGATCAGCATAAAAATTACAGACTGGTTTTTCCTCAAAGATGATATTACAGTCCAATATATTGGATTAAAAAACACATCTATTCACACCTCCAGAACGGACAGTGTATGGAATTACAATTTCATAGCAAAATCTTTAGCAGGCAACAAAAATGCACCTAAGAACTCCTCCAGTCAAATTCATTTTGACCTTGAGGATTTAGAGTTAAACAACATAAGTTTTTTTATTGAAGACAAGTGGCGTGGCGAGAATCAAACACTTCATTTAGACAAGCTTACATTGAATGCCAGTGAAATAAATTTAGAAAAAAAGAAAATAAGCTTAAACGAAATCGAAATAACTAAACCTGAATTCAGCATTTACAGATATGATGGGTTAAGACCCGATTCACTAAAACCCAAAACCAATCCCAGGGTAGATGGACAATTATACTGGAATCCGGAAAAATGGGCAATCACTGCAAAAAATATTAAAATCAAATCAGGTACTTTCAAAAGTGACCTGAAAACAGAAAGAATGCCATACAAGCACTTTGATGGCGCACATCTGCAGTTTAATGGAATTGATGGAGAAATTGAAAAACTTAGTTTTAATAACGATAGCATCGAAGCTAAACTAGATTTAAAAACAACAGAACGCAGTGGCTTTGAGGTTAACTCACTGAAAGCTATGCTGCACATGGATCCTACCGTAATGGCATTCTCTGAGCTTGACATCATTACGCCAAACAGCAGGCTTGGTAATTATTTTGCCATGCATTACAACTACCTTACTGACGACATGCCTGAATTCATAACCAATATCAAGATGCATGGTAAATTGATTAACAGTAAAATCAATACCATAGATCTTGCTTATTTTGCACCACAACTCGAAGATTCAGATACTGAATTTACCGCAACCGGTGAAATCACTGGTACTGTTAATGATTTGATCGCTGAATCACTCACAATAAAAACAGGAAAGCATTCTTCTATAAGTGGAAAACTGAAAATTAAGGGACTACCTGATACTGATAATACTGATTATCAGCTAGATCAGGCAGCCATCAGGACTTCAGTGGAAGATTTAAATAAAATCATTCCCAGCTTATCCAAAATTGTTCCAATCGATCTTACACCATTGCAAGACATGAACTTCATGGGACAGATTCATGCAAAAGGTTATAATATAGAAACAAAGGGCTTGGCCACAACTGCGCTTGGTAAAATAAACGCTTCATTAAAACTCGTTAACCTAGGCAAAGATGATTTCAATTATCAAATAGTTGGAGATGTTAATGAATTTGAAACCGGAAAACTTTTTGACATCGCAGGTTGGGGCAAGACAAGTTTTAAGTTTGATGTAGCACAAAATACAGGTCAGGCATTTGTGTTTAAATCTGATGATTTTACAACAGATTTCAAAGGATACAGATACAATCACATCAACCTGGAAGGTACATTTCTGAATAAGAAACTTGAAGCATCACTTAAAATAGATGACCAGATTCTGAAAGCAGAAATAAATACACAAATCAGGTTAGACTCATCGCTTCCCGTTACGTTGATTGAAGCAATAGTGCATGATGCAGATCTTCAAATGATGAAGCTTTCAAAATCTCCGCTGCAGTTTACCGGAAAAACAAGCATTGCACTTAAAGGAAACAATGCAGATAATCTAACTGGCACAGCAACATTTAATGACCTCAGTTTATTCAGGGGAAATCAGGCATTTATTTTCGATAATATTCAATTAAAAGCTGCCATAAGTGACAGCAATAAAACATGGACCCTGGTAGGTAAAGATATTGATGCAAAAATTGAGGGGAAATTTGAATTTGCAGAACTCAAATCTACATTCAGTCAGTATTTCAGTAATTACTACCCTACTTATATAAAACGCCTACCACCACCTAAAAATACGCAGGATTTTCGGTTCAATTTTGAAATGAAAAATGCGGCATCGATTCTCAATATTCTTGATCTGGGACTATCTGGGATGAATTATTCTAAAGTAGAAGGCCGCATCAATACAAACAATGGCTTATTCAAATTTGACGCAACCATTCCAAAACTAATTTATAAAAAACTTGCTGTTTATGATTTCAGGTTGAATGCAAGTGGAGATCAGGATAGCCTAAGATTGTTTTCCAAAACAAGCTCAATTGTATTCAACGATAGTCTCTTTTTCCCCAATAATGAAATTTACATACGGTCTTCGAAAGATGTTTCAACGATTGATGTCAATACCTTTTCAGAACAATCACAGTATGGGGCCCGGCTTTCTGCTTCACTGTATAATTTGACTGGCGGTATAAAAATCCATTTCAATCCATCTTCACTGGTATTCAATGAAAAAACCTGGAATATTGAGAAAGATGGTGAGGTTATTTTGACTCGAGCCCGCCTTGATGCCAATAATTTTAAAATCAGCAATGGTGATCAGTCGATCAGCTTACTCACTTTACCAGCTGAAGCCAATCGTTTACAAACAATCATCCTTACATTAACCAAGGTAAACCTTGGAGAACTCATCCCCTTTGTATTAAAAACGCCAAGAATTCAGGGAATTACAACCGGTGATCTTACCATTGAAGATCCCTATAATGACTTTAAGTTATACCTGAATGCACAAACTGAAAAAACAAGAGTAGAAGAGGATTCAATTGGACTCACCTCCATTAATGCATTTTGGGATCAGCGTGAAAAAAGGGCAAGTTTCTTCCTTGACGCTGAGAATCCCATGTACAAGCTTGATGTAAGAGGCCGATTAAACCTTAAGGATAGTGTGAGTAA
>JBDLUZ010000124.1:0-6217 GCA_039805045.1 Bacteroidota bacterium
GGACAAGCCCGGTCACTCTTCATCGGGTTACTCATGTACACCATTGGTATGTTTCTTTTTGCCTTTGCTGCAAGTACCTGGATGATGTTTGCCTTTTGTTTCATTTATTGTCTCGGAGGTATAGCCGGACCCGCACTGCAGGGTATCATTTCAACCCATGTTCCACCTACCGAGCAGGGTGAGTTGCAGGGAGCGATGACCAGCCTGATGAGTGCCACCAGCATTGTTGGTCCCCTGCTGATGACTTCATTGTTTGCTGTTTTCATCGCTAAGGATGCGATTGTTTATTTTCCGGGTGCACCCTTTCTGGCAGGAGCAATCATCACCCTTTTCAGCACCATCATCAGTTACCAAAGTCTGCAGAAAGAGAAAAAAGCACAACAGGCATAGGTGAATAGGCTGTTAAAATCTGCCAAAATGCAGAATTAAAAAGGATTTAATTACCATTTACCGATTATTGGAGTATCTTTGTAGAGTTATTTGAGTTAAGTACAGCACTCAGTAAGTGAAAGTATTTCCTGCTAAGCATCATCTGCTAATAGTAAGTCTTCTTTACGCCTGTGTTTCTCTCAGCATTTTTATCAATCAATTGTTATTTGAAATGAACATTTATGTTTCAAATTTAAGCTTCAACGTCCAGGATGAAGACTTAAAAGGTTTTTTTGAAGAATACGGAGAAGTATCTTCAGCAAAAGTTATTACTGACAAATTCACAGGTCGTAGCCGTGGCTTCGGTTTCGTTGAAATGTCAGACGATGCAGCCGCTCAGAAGGCTATCCAGGAATTGGATGGTGCAACTGTAGAAGGTCGTGCCATCAAAGTAAGCGAGGCGAAGCCTCGTGAGCAGCGCCCCAGCAACGGTGGCGGTGGTGGTGCTCCACGCCGTAACTTCGGTGGTGGCGGCGGCGGTGGAAACCGTTGGTAATCGCATCACAACCTGATTACAAGAGGCTGTCTCCTGAATGGAACAGCCTCTTTTTTATTTTATTCATGCACAGGCTGTTGAGCCCCCAAACAGAAAAGCATAACTTCGCACAAATTTTTTTACATGAGCCTGGTTACAGCTTTCAATGATTACCGTGAGCAAATGAATGAGGTTATCCTGAGTAAGGGAAACCTGGTTATGAAACGGTTGTGGAACCTAGACACCAATACTTATCAGGAAGGCGCACTGGATGTGAAAACCAAGGAAATGCTCGGTCTGGTAGCCAGTATGGTGTTACGATGTGATGATTGCATCAAATATCACCTGGGAAAATGCCATGAACTTGGGATAACAACAGAGCAGGTTTATGAAGTTTTTTCAGTAGCCAATATTGTAGGCGGAACGATTGTTATACCCCATACCCGCAGAGGTGCAGAATACTGGGAAGCACTGCAGGATGAGGAAAATACCAAATAATTTACTAAATTGAGTATCTCAAATTTTTCTTTATGAGTGAACCAATGCCCACTGTACCATTAACAGCCAAGGATTTTCAAACTGACCAGGAAGTTCGTTGGTGTCCGGGTTGTGGTGACTACTCCATCTTGGCGCAGGTTCAGAAAATCATGCCCACATTAGGGATACCCCGTGAGAATATCGTTATTGTATCCGGTATCGGTTGTTCCAGCCGCTTTCCGTATTACATGGAAACTTTCGGCATGCATTCGATTCATGGCAGGGCAACGGCAATTGCAAGTGGCTTGAAAGCAACGAGGCCGGAACTGAGTGTATGGATTGTGACAGGAGACGGAGATTCGCTCAGCATTGGCGGTAACCATACCATTCACTTGCTGCGGAGGAATTTTGATGTGAACATCATGATGTTCAACAACCAGATTTATGGTTTGACAAAAGGACAATATTCCCCCACTTCAGAGGAGAAAAAAGTGACCAAATCCACGCCATTCGGCAGCATCGACCATCCCTTCAATCCCCTGGCCCTGGCTATGGGTGCAGATGCTACATTTATTGCGAGGAGTATGGACCGTGATCCCAAACACCTGCAGGAGTCTTTGCTCCGCAGCAATGCACATAAAGGGGCTTCTTTCCTTGAAATCTATCAGAACTGCAATATTTTCAACGACGGGGCTTTTGAAATATTTACTGAAAAGGGTTCCAAGCCAGTTGAAACATTATTCCTGGAGCAGGGAAAGCCGCTCTTGTTTGGCGTAAATAAAGAAAAAGGAATCAAACTGGATGGATTCAGGCCTGTTGTGGTTGATCTAAATGAAGGTACCAGTGCAGATGATTGCTGGATTCATGATGAAAAAGATTTTTACAAGGCCCAGATATTGGTACGCATGTTTGATGACCCGGGAATAGAAGGTCATCTCCCCAGGCCGTTTGGTGTCTTTTATGAAACGGAAAGGGCTTGTTATGAAGATCAATTGCAGCTTCAGATTGATGAAGTGTTGGCTAAAAAAGGAAAGGGCGACCTCAATAAGTTGTTGAGGGGGAGTGAAACCTGGACAATTTCCTGATTGGCCATCCTTATACAAATACATCCCAAAGATCCACAGCCCAGGCTGATCAAACAGGCCGCTGACATTTTGCGCAAAGGCGGAGTCATCATTTACCCCACCGATACCGTTTACGGATTCGGTTGTGATATTTTTCAGCAAAAAGCAGTGGAAAGGATTTGCCGCATCAAGGGAATTGATCCGCTTAAAGCCAACCTCTCGTTTGTATGCAGCGATCTATCCGATCTCAGCAAATATGCCCAGGCTATTAATACACCTCAGTACAGGTTTATCAGGCAGCATATACCCGGACCATTTACATTCATATTGCCGGCAAGCAGGGAAGTACCACGTATCCTTAAAAGTAAAAAAGACACGATTGGATTACGCGTCCCCGATCATAGGATTACACATGCCATTGCGGCTGAGCTTGGCCATCCATTGCTCAGTTCTTCTCTTCCCGGTGATATGGTAGAAGAGTATACTGATCCAGAGCTGATTCATGCTAAGTTTGAAAAATTGGTAGACCTGGTTATTGACGGCGGTATTGGCGGTATGGATTATTCCACCATAGTAGACATGACAGGTGATGAGCCAGAAATAACCCGTCAGGGCATCGGAAGGCTGATTTAAAAAAATGGCCCCCGGGTGGGGGCCCGTTTTAATGGGACTGGAAGGTTGTAGACTTATTAGACCTACTGCTTCTTCTGACTGGCAGAATTACAGTCGGTTTAATATAGTAAATTTAGATACTTTTATCGTTTTTGTCTATACAAGTGACTGATTTTTATCCTTTTACCTGAAAACTTAACCTGTGTAGGTAGCAGTTTCCATGGATTTTAATTGCTTTACGGTGGTCTGCTGTACCGTATCCCTTGTTTTTTTTCCAGTTGTAATAAGGAAATAGTTCATGTTGTTCCAGCATGAAATCATCCCGGAATGTTTTTGCGAGTATGCTGGCCGCAGCTATTGAGGCATATATACCATCACCTTTGATGATGGTGGCATGAGGGATTTCCCTGTATGGTTTGAAGCGGTTACCATCCACAAGTATAAAGGACGGCGGGTTTTTTAAGGCATCCAGTGCCAGGTGCATAGCCTTAAAAGACGCATTCAGGATATTTATGATGTCTATTTCCGGTGCATCTACACGGGCAACAGACCAGTCCAGCGCTTCCTTCAGTATCACTTCCCGCAGGGCATAGCGTGTTTTTTCATTGAGTTTTTTAGAGTCGT
This sequence comes from Bacteroidota bacterium, assembly GCA_039805045.1. Taxonomy (GTDB): domain Bacteria; phylum Bacteroidota; class Bacteroidia; order Chitinophagales; family Chitinophagaceae; genus Pollutibacter. The sequence goes on from JBDLUZ010000124.1 coordinate 3,682, forward strand.
TCAGCAAAGGGTTTCTGAAGTCAGGAGGCAATATCACTGCTCCCGCAAAAACCGGTCCGGCCAGGCAACCCCTGCCGGCTTCATCACAGCCTGATTCGGGTTGGAGATTCTGATGAAAAGGTTTAAGCATAGTATACAAAGTACCCAAAAAAATCTATCAAATGATCAACACCAGTTTGTGGTGTAATACCTTTGCTGTATGACAGCACAAGCACCCGTTCAAAAGTCAAGGGCAGTAGCCATCTGGCTGCTCATTGGCGTAGGTATGATCATTGTTCAGGTTTTATTGGGAGGTATTACCAGGCTTACTGGTTCCGGATTATCCATTACAGAGTGGAAGCCAATTCTCGGTGCTATCCCGCCAATGAATGAAAGTGAGTGGCAGCAGGCTTTTGAGCAGTATAAGCAAATCGGACAATTCAAAGAGTTGAATTTTGAGTTTACCCTATCAGATTTCAAGTTCATCTATTTCTGGGAGTGGTTTCACCGGGAATGGGCCAGATTGATCGGCGTTGTATTTGCCATACCATTCATCTGGTTTGTGGTGAAAAAGCGCATTGAACGCTGGATGATCAATCCCATGATCATACTTTTTTTACTGGGCATACTGCAGGCATTGTTGGGATGGATCATGGTAGCAAGTGGATTGAATGAAGAAAGTCTTTACGTTGACCACATCCGGCTAGCCATTCATTTTATGGCGGCTCTCGGACTCCTTTGCTATACCCTGTGGTTTGCCCTCAGGGCATGGGTGGATGCAGGTGAAAGATTTAAAGAACCTTATTTACGCAGATCCACCCTGCTGATACTGGTGCTGCTCACCGTTCAGCTTGTTTTCGGGGCGTTCATGGCTGGTTTGAAGGCAGCACAGTTTGCCACTACCTGGCCGCTGATCAATGGTGAATTCTTTCCTTCAGCCATGCTGAACGATAGCTGGAGTAATTTCACGCATGATCCCCTTGCAGTTCATTTTGTACACCGAAACCTGGCCTATCTGCTTACTTTATTGATTGTACTCTGGTACCTGCGGGTGAAAAAAATGAGCACAGGAAAAATATTTCAGAAACTGAAGGTTGTGCCACTCATATTGGTAGTCTTGCAGGTGCTTCTGGGCATTGGTACCGTTTTATATGCGCAGCATAAAACAGCCCTTTTGTGGTTTGGTGTTGCCCATCAGTTTACAGGAATGATGCTCTTATTGTCTTTTGTGAGTTTGCTTTTCTTGCTCAGTCCGGATAAAAAATCCTGATTACCACCGCAGCAAGGCACTCGCCCAGGTAAATCCTGATCCGAATGCAGCAAGACATACAAGATCGCCGTCTTTTATCAGTCCTTTTTCCCACGCCTCACACAGTGCGATAGGAACTGATGCGGCTGTGGTGTTGCCATAGTATTGGATATTGTTGTACACCTGATCATCACGCAGCTTCAGTGTCTGTTGCACAAATTGCGCTATGCGTAAGTTGGCCTGATGCGGGATCAGCATATTGAGGTCTGCCGGCGTAAGGTTGTTGGCTTGCAAGGCTTCCATGATCACTTCCGGAAATTTTACTACCGCCTTTTTGAACACGACTGGTCCGTCCATTCTTGGATAGGTTTCCCCATTGTTGATCATGGCATGCGTCATGAACATCTGTCCGATTTCAGCAGTGTCGAAGGTGGCATAATTCTTTTCATTCCAGTGGTTGGCATGGGTGCCGGGGTTGAACATGGCCAGATTTTCGGCAAATTCACCATCACTGTGGAGGTGTGTGCTCAATATTCCCTGACCCTCCTTTTCGGCAGGTTGCAAAACAACCGCACCTGCACCATCACCAAATATCACCGTAACATTCCTTCCGCGGGTGGAGAAATCGATTCCAAACGATTGTTTCTCACTGCCAATCACCAGGATGTTTTTGTAGGTACCCGTGCGGATGAACTGGTCGGCTATACTCAATGCATAAACAAAGCCACTGCATTGGTTTCTTACATCGAGAGCACCCACTTCCTTCATTTTAAGTGCGCGCTGCACCAATACACCACAACCAGGGAAATAGTAGTCCGGACTCAGGGTAGCAAAGATGATGAAATCAATATCCTGAGCGGTTGTGCCTGCCCTTTCGATAGCGATTTTTGCTGCTTCAATACCCATGGTGGCTGTGGTCTCTTCCGTACGATGTCCGTAACGCCGTTCCCGGATACCCGTCCTTTCCTGTATCCATTCATCACTGGTATCCATGTATTGCGTGAGGTCTTGGTTGGTGACCACATTTTCTGGGAGGTATTTGCCGATCCGATTCCTGCTATTTTAGTTTTGATCATGGTGTAATGGTTGTGGGTTGATGGTGGAATAAAATAACAAAATTTCATGGTGAAAGTTTTTTAATTCATAGAAAACTCCACTGTCCCACTATCAACCTATTGTTATTTTCCCTGTTTCCCCTTGCCACGCGCAGGAAAAAGTGTAACTTGCGGCCTCCAAACCAGTTTATGAATATTAGAAACATAGCTATTATTGCCCACGTTGACCACGGAAAGACAACCCTGGTAGATA
>JBDLUZ010000125.1:0-5895 GCA_039805045.1 Bacteroidota bacterium
GTTTGGTTCAAATCCCGCAAGATCAAAAACAGATACGTTGAATTTGCCAGACTGGAAAACTACCTTCCTGTATTGCAGGAGCTGAGCAATGACCAGTCCATCAACAAATATGCAACACACCTGGTTTACCTGAGCAGTGCCAACAACCCCAAAGAAATTGAATACAAGATCATCCACTCGATCTTAAACAAGAAACCCAAGCGTGCAGATATTTATTGGTTTGTGCATGTGGATACCCTGGACGAACCGTATACCTGCGAATATGAAGTGCAGACCATCATCCCCAATGAAGTGATCAGGGTGGAATTCCGGCTAGGTTTCAGGGTGCAGCCCAAAATCAACCTGATGTTTAGAAAGGTTGTAGAGGATATGGTTGCCAATAAGGAAGTGAATATAACATCCCGTTATGAGAGTCTGCAACGCAATAATATTGCAGGTGACTTCGAATTCATAGTCATGGAGAAATTTCTGAGTCAGGATAATGAACTGCCTTTCTGGGAAAGAGTGGTGATGAAACTTTACTTCTGGCTTAAAGAGATATCGCTCTCGGAAGAGAAGGGATTCGGACTTGATGCCAGCAATGTGACGGTTGAGAAGTTCCCGCTTGTTGTGGCACCTGTCAAGAGTCTGCGGCTGAAACGCATACAGCCTGAAGAGGAATAAAATAAGGGGCCGCTGAAAGCGGCCCCTTATCATTTCAGGTAGTGATCTTTATGTTATTTTTTTCCTTTCAGCAGGGCCTTCAGCTTTTCCTCATATTGTAAATTAATATCGGAAGCTTTCTTTTCAGCATCATCTACCTTTTTAGAAAGGCTGTTGATACTGGCTATCTGAAGGTTGCTTGGTGCAGCCTCGTTGAAACAGATGGCCTGATAAACCTGCGTGATTTCTTCCCTCAACCTTGTTTCATCTGCAAAAATTGAGGTTTGTTTGGTTGGCAGCAGTTCTGCTCGCAATGTTTCAAGGGCATTGATATAGTCTTTTCCCCATTGCAATGCTTTCTTTTGCTTCAGCGTGTTGATGGTATCCTTATACATTTTCTGCTTTGCTGAAATTCCTGCAACAACAGAGGCCAGTTTCAAATGCATGTTATACAGCTGCATGGCTGCTGCAAACTGTGCCTTGCGCTCCTCAACAGTAATGCCTGATGCAGGATCATGAACAAGCCTGAATGGTTGGCTGTATTCTTCCTTACCGGCCTTTACTTTAAGCGTATAATTGCCGGGTAGAACCTGTGGTGCAAAGGCATTTGCATTGTCTGGTTTGGTGCCTCCAACAGCTGTTTTGGGGGGCATCATACGCTGAGACCAGGTTACGCGGTTGATTCCTTTTCTGTTTGTGCCTGGAACTGTTTGTACAAGTTTACCCTCGTTATCGTAAATTTCGAGTTTGATGGTTCCGGTATTGAGCCGCTCTTTGAGGTAATACTGAAATGATTTAAGCGATGGCGCATTAGGGGCAACCCAGCCTCCGGTGCTTGGAAAGCCACCATCACCGAAATTGCCTGTAGAAAGGGTGATTTCTCCTGTTTCGAACAGGTGAAAGTCTTTTTCGCGGATGGAAGCCGTAAGGTTCCGCATAGCAGCTATGTCGTCTACAATGAGAATACCACGTCCATGAGTAGCCACAATCAAGTCATTGGTGCTAGGATGGATTTTTATATCCCTTACGAGCGCATACCAGGGTATGTTGTTTTTCATCCTGAACCAGTCTTTACCAGCGTTGAGGCTGGCAAATAATCCCATTTCCGTTCCAAGGAAAAGCAGGTCACTGTTTACGTGGTCTTCAATGATTTTGTGGGCAAAACCGGTGAATTCGGTACTTTTAAACGACACCCATGTTTTTCCGCCATCAGCAGATTTGGCTGCATAGGTTTTATGGTCTCCATACATGTGGTTCTCAAAACTGGCATAAACAACTTCCTTGTTGAATCTTGAAGGATGGATGCTGCTGACCCATGTTTGTTTGGGAATATCACCCGGTAGATTGATCGAAGTATTGGTCCAGGTTTTTCCTCCATCTCTTGTAACCTGTAGGTTGCCATCATCTGTTCCCACCCATACCATCTGATCATCGAGCGGGGATTCTGCGATGGTGAAGATTGTGGTATGGTTTTCTGCGGATGTATTGTCGGCACTGAGGCCACCGCTTTTTTCCTGCTCCTGTTTCTTCTTATCGTTTGTGGTCAGATCCGGTGAAATACGTGCCCAGTTCCGGCCCTGATCCTGTGAGCGATAAAGGTACTGTGCACCAGTATACAGGTTTTTAGGATTGGCTTTGCCAGTGGCAATGGGTGTATTCCAGTTCCACCTGAGTTTTTCTTCAGCTTCCGTCTGCAGGGGTCTGATGCCAACTGATTTTACTGTTTTGAGGTTAACCCTGTTTACATCACCACCCTGTGATTCTGCATAAGCGATATCCGGATCTGTGGGATCAGGAACAACCCAGAATCCATCACCACCATAGATGGCTTTCCAGTCGCCATTGGCTACTCCGCCTGCATTTGACGAAGGTGCTACCCAGCTGCCGTTGTCTTGCAAACCACCGAAAACACGGTATGGTTTTCCCATGTCATGTTCTACATGGTAGAATTGTCCAACCGGAATATTCTGCATAAAACTCCATGTTGCTCCGCGATCCAGACTCATATAAACGCCGCCGTCTGTGCCAAGGTACATGTGGTTGGTGTTGTTGGGGTTAATCCAAAGTGCATGGTGATCACTATGCACCCAGCCGCCTTCGCCGCTGGCTTCTGCGAAGGAATACCCTCCATCACTGGAATAAGCAAAGGAATATGCTGGCCTGTAAACCCTTTTGGGATCCTTGGGGTCTATAACCAATGTGCTGAAGTAGAATGGCCTGGAGATGACATTGAGTGATGCACTCTGTTGTTTCCAGTTTTCACCGCCGTCGGCAGATATATACAAGCCCGTTTTCTCTGCTTCCACAATGGCAATCAGGTTATTCGATGCTGACGGGGCAATGGCGAGGGCAGTGCGGCCAATAGGTTTTCCAGGCAATCCGTTTGTCAGCTCTTTCCAGGTTTTTCCGGCATCGGCACTCTTCCAGATTCCGCTGCCTGTTCCGCCTGATGAGAATGAATAAGGGGTTCTCCTGAATTCCCAGGTGGTTGCGTAAAGGGTATTGTTGTTTTGTGGATCGATGGAAATATCGGCACAACCTGCCTTTTCTGAGATGTAAAGGATTTTTTCAAATGTCTTTCCGCCATCTGTTGATTTATACAAACCGCGGTGTTTACTGTCGCTCCAAAGCGGACCTGGCGCGGCTACATATAGTACCTGACTGTTAACAGGATCTATGGCTACTTTGGCGATATGCTCGGTGGAATCTAGTCCGCCTGTTCTGACCCAGTTACTTCCGGCGTCAGTGGACTTGTAGAATCCATCTCCGATGGAAACAGAGTTACGCATGTTGCTTTCTCCTGTTCCGGCATAGATGATTTTGGGGTTCTTCTGGTCAATGGCAATGGCGCCGATACTCTGGCAATATTTATCAAAGATGGGTTTGAATGATGCGCCGGCATTGGTAGACTTCCAAATGCCGCCACCTGCAGTTCCTACATAAATGGTCTTGCCCTGATCGGCGTTCACACCATCAATGGCTGCAATCCTTCCACTCATCGTACCCGGACCCAGCACACGGGCTTCCATGGTTCCAAATGTACTGGAATTGATGTCTTGTTGGGCGCTGACTCCTGTAACAACAAGAAGCAGTGTGCAAAGCTTTGTAATTGTGCTGATTAGACTCTTCATTTGCGTTATTTTGGTTAACAAAAAAACCCGGCGATACCACCGGGTTTGAAAATATTTGGCTTAATTATTGCTGTACTTTGAATGCTGCTTCGTCAACCGGACCATTGATCACCACTTTAGTGATGGTAATAGGAGCCGGAATCTGGCTGTTTTCCATTGTGAACGGCATTACGATTCCTTCGGGCAGTTTCTGGAAATTACTCATGTTCACTGTTGACTCAACTTCTTGTCCGTTTGCCACCACTTTGGATGTTGCGCGAATGGTATAGAAAGTTTTGGGGTCAAAGAAATAAACTGATTCTGTTCCGCTTTTGCGTGTTATTTTAACCTTGAAACAGTCTGATCCATCTACGTCTTCACTTGGCAGCAGCTCCAGGGTATGGCCTTTTGTCTTATAATCGATGAATTCACCCTGAAGATCGAGTTGGTCTTTGCCATATTTCAGTTCGTCTGCTGTAACAGGCTCGGGTTTACTTTGACCCTGCATGGGATTGAAATTCCAACCACCTTCTGAAGTTATAATGGAGTAACCTGTCATGCCCATAACCGTAAATTCCTGCTTGAAGGCCTTGTTGTGAACAAAAGTTATGACAACGGGAATTTCCATTCCCTGTACACTGATGGCTGCTTCCTGACGAACTGAATTAATTTTTTTCCAGTTTTCAACACCGCCTATGGCTTGAATATGTTTAGCTATAATTTCGTCAGCCGATTGGGCAAACGAAGTGGCTGAAACAACCAATGCAACAAGCATAAAAGATAATAATCTGAAGGCTTTCATAATGTTTAGTTTTATCATGCAAGATACCGCTGTTTCTGTTTTCCGGATATGTTCTGTGTTGAGAATTCATTTTTTAAGTACGAATGGTTGCCAGACATGGTGATGGGAAAGCATTTCCTTCGTAAATTACCTGCTTATGGCTTCTTTTACCATCACGGGCAATCTGGTTAATTGCATTACACGTAGTCTTACTCCAGCTATAATTCAGGTGGATGCTGGTGAAATCACTTCAATTGAACCAGTTGTTGGACCTTCACCCAGCCCAGACCTTCCTTATATCATGCCCGGCTTCATAGATGCCCATGTTCATATTGAGAGTTCAATGCTGGTGCCAGCAGCATTTGCCCATCTGGCCGTAGTGCATGGTACCGTGGCTACTGTCAGCGATCCACATGAAATTGCGAATGTATGTGGCTTGGAGGGTGTTGACTTCATGATTGAAAACGGGAAAAAAGTGCCTTTCAAATTTTATTTTGGCGCACCCAGCTGTGTACCTGCAACAATATTTGAAACAGCTGGCGATACCCTAGACGCCAATGCCGTTACCGAATTACTGCAAAGGGATGAAGTGAAATACCTGAGTGAAATGATGAATTTCCCAGGTGCCATCGCGGGTGATCAGGAAGTAATGAAAAAAATCAATGCCGCCAAGGCGGTGGGAAAAGTAATTGATGGCCATGCACCCGGACTGCGTGGAGATGCGCTCAGGCAGTATGCCGCCAGAGGAATTTCCACCGATCACGAATGTTTTACCCGCGAAGAAGCCGCGGAGAAAATCAGTATGGGCATGAAAGTCATCATCCGAGAAGGCAGTGCCGCCAAAAATTTTGACGCATTGATCGGTTTACTCGATGAATATCCGGGTATGATGATGTTTTGTTCGGACGACAAGCACCCAGACAGCCTGGAGTTGGGACATATCAATAAACTGTGCGCTAGGGCTGTGGCTGCAGGATCTGATGTTTTCAATGTGATCAGGGCTGCTACCGTTAATCCGGTTTTGCATTACAGCCTGGATGTGGGTCTGTTAAGGGTAGGTGATCCTGCTGACTTTATTCTCGTCAATAACCTATCAGATTTTAAAGTGCTGCAAACATACATTGGTGGAACACAAGTTGCCCGAGACGGAATATCCACCATGCCCGCATTTATCTCTCCTGAAAACCCTGTTAACAGGTTTAATATTGGTCCGATCAAAATTGAAGATTTGAGTTGCAAAGCGGAACAGGGGAAGGTTTATCCGGTTATTGGGTGTATAGACGGACAACTCATCACAGAAAAGCTGGACCTATTACCTCGACTTGAAGCTGGTTGCTGGCAACCGGATATTGATGCGGATGT
>JBDLUZ010000126.1:0-6551 GCA_039805045.1 Bacteroidota bacterium
CGTTCATCATGTGGCGGATTCGCATATGAACGCATTTATCCGTTTCAAGCTTGGTTTAACGGAAGACAATCCGGTTATCAAGCCTTATCACCAGGAGGCTTGGAGTAAAACAGCTGATGTGAGGGGTGTGCCTATCAACATGTCCGTAACGCTGCTTCATTCCCTCCACCACCGTTGGTATGAACTGTTGAAGTCCTTGGAGGATAGCCATTGGGAGCGGACGGTCTACCATCCCGAGCAAAAACGGGAGATGAGTCTATGGGAACTGTTGGCCATCTATGCCTGGCATGGAAAGCACCATGTGGCCCATATAACGGGACTAAGAGAGCAGATGGGCTGGTGATTATTAACACAAGCAAAGTCTGTTTATGGATGTTAAACATGATTTTCCGCTTACTGGATTGAACAGTTTTGGCATCGCAGTCAATGCTGCATTATTTATCTCTCTTCGGAATGAAGCTGAACTTCCTGAGATATTCAATGAATATACCAGAGAAAATAGGCCAATACTGGTTATCGGGGGCGGTAGTAATATCCTGTTTACCAAAGATTTCAATGGACTTGTCATACACAATGAAATTGCCGGGATTGACTGTCTGGAGGAAACAGCTGATTACGTGCTTGTAAAAGCTGGAGCTGGGGTCAATTGGCATCATTTTGTCATGCATTGTGTGGATAAGGGTTGGGGTGGTCTTGAAAACCTGTCACTTATTCCCGGAACAGTTGGGGCCGCGCCAGTCCAGAATATTGGCGCATATGGTGTGGAGTTGAAAGACACCATGTTTTCCTTGCGGGCATGGGATGTAGCTGAAAAATGCTTTGTTGAATATACTGCTGAACAATGTGAGTTTGGATACAGGCAGAGTATTTTTAAGCAGTACCTTAAGGGTAGGATTGTAATTGTATCGGCTACATTCCGCCTGTTAAAAATGCCCAGGTTACAACTTGGCTATGGTGCAATCAAGGATTGGTTGAATCAACAAAACATAGCAATCCCTACCATAAAAGATGTTTCCAATGCCGTAATGGCAATCAGAAGGTCTAAATTACCTGATCCGGCAGTGCTGGGCAATGCAGGAAGTTTTTTTAAAAATCCCTGGGTTAGTGCCGTTTTTTTTGAGCAGTTAAAACAACAATATCCAGCAATAATCGCTTTTCCCGCACCAGGTGGATTCAAACTTGCTGCAGGTTGGTTAATAGAACAATGTGGATGGAAAGGGTTTCGTGATGGTGATGTTGGCTGTCATGCCCAGCAGGCCTTGGTTCTGGTTAATTACGGAGGGGCATCCGGAAAAAATATTGTTGATCTGGCAATGCGGATTCAGGAATCGGTGCGTACAAAATTTGGTGTAATGCTAATACCCGAGGTGAATATAATTTAACGTTCTCTCAACCACATCCCCTTTCCGGTGTTATCAACTTTGTCTTAACTTCACCAAACATCCATATTTACCCCATGAAGGGCTATAGTTTCTCAAAATTTATTCCGGGAAATCCGGGTGGTTCCGGCTTCGACAAGATGTTTGATGCTTTCATGCAATTGCTCAATTACACCAATGGTGATGCAGCTGAGGCTTTGAGCTGGTTGACGCAGTTGGATAAAGAATACAATTTCAGTACTCCTCAATATGGTATAGGTGACTTCATAGACGACCTGAAACAAAAAGGTTATATCGATGAAGATAATCAAAAAGGGGAAATCAAAATCACCCCCAAAACGGAGCAGGGCATCCGGAAACGTTCACTGGATGAGATTTTCGGTAGACTGAAAAAATCCCGAAAAGGTAATCATACCACTTACAGAAGCGGACAGGGAGATGAAGCCAACTCCGAATCACGTCCCTTTCAGTTTGGTGATGTGCTCGATCAAATCGACTTTGTAAGCTCCATCCGCAACTCGCAGATCAGCGGGGGCATCGATTCGTTCAATCTCCGTGAAGAAGATCTTGAAATAAGGGAAAATGATTTCAAAACGCAGACTTCTACAGTTTTGATGATTGATATTTCCCACTCCATGATTCTTTACGGGGAAGACAGGATCACACCAGCCAAAAAAGTAGCCATGGCACTGAGTGAGTTAATCAAAACCAAGTACCCCAAAGACACCCTTGATATTGTGGTTTTTGGCAATGACGCATGGCCAATTGAAGTCAAAGACCTTCCCTACCTACAGGTTGGTCCTTACCATACCAATACAGTAGCCGGACTTGAACTTGCCATGGATATCCTGCGCAGAAGAAAGAATGCCAATAAACAAATTTTCATGATCACAGACGGGAAGCCAACCTGTCTGAAAGAGGGTAAGAAATACTACAAAAATGCATTTGGGTTAGACCGTAAAATTACAGGCAGGTGCTTGAATCTGGCAACACAGTGCAAGAAACTCAAAATCAAAATAACCACTTTCATGATTACAAGTGACCCATATTTACAAAGTTTTGTACGTGCTTTTACTGAATGTAACAATGGGAAAGCATTTTACGCATCTCTTGATGATTTGGGAAGTTTTGTTTTTGATGATTTTGAGAAAGGGAAGAAGAAGGTGATTTAGAGGGAAGGGGCACAAGGCGCGAGGCACTAGGTTAGTGGCAAAGCCAACCACCCCGGCTCTGCGAGCCACCCCTCCTATCCCAAACGCTCGCTTTGCTCGGTCTGGGCAGGAGGGGAATTTAAATTGTAATGGGCAGGTTTAGAAAAATATAAAATCAACTATGACAACGATAACTACACTGGGTGAATTGAAAGCTTCCGGGTATAAATCCAGGAGCATTAAAGAAGAAATGCGGGAAAACCTTATCAGGAAAATGCAGGCTGGTGAAGAACGTTTTCCCGGTATTATCGGGTATGAGGATACTGTTATTCCTGATACGGAGCGTGCGATACTTTCGCGCCACAACATGTTGTTTCTGGGATTGCGGGGACAGGCTAAAACCCGTATGGCAAGGCTGATGACCGATTTATTGGATGAATATATTCCCTTTATATCCGGTAGTGATATCCATGATGATCCTTTTCTGCCAATCTCAGGTTATGGTAGAAAACAAATTGAATCGATGGGAGATGAAACTCCCATTGAATGGTTGCACCGCAGCGAAAGGTATGGCGAAAAATTAGCCACGCCTGATGTGTCTGTTGCAGACCTGATTGGTGATATCGATCCGGTTAAAGCAGCCAACCTGAAATTGAATTTCTCCGATGAGCGTGTCATCCATTATGGCATAATTCCCCGCAGCAACCGCTGTATTTTTGTGATTAACGAACTGCCAGACCTACAGGCACGTATTCAGGTTGCACTTTTCAATATCCTTCAGGAAGGGGATATTCAGATCAGGGGATTTAAGTTGCGCATGCCATTGGATATCGTTTTTGTGTTTACCGCTAATCCTGAAGATTATACGAACAGGGGATCTATTGTAACACCGCTTAAAGACAGGATTGAAAGCCAGATTTTGACCCATTATCCGAAATCTATTGAGTCTGCATTGACCATCACCGCCCAGGAAGCCGCAATTCATTACAGCCAAGAGAAAATGGTGGATCAGAGTGACTTGATTGCCAGGATTATTGAGCAGATAGCTTTTGAAGCAAGGTCCAGTGAGTTTGTTGACCAGAAGAGTGGTGTTTCCGCAAGGCTCACGATAGCTGCATTGGAAAATGCCTACAGCGCTGCAGAACGCAGGGCGCTTATCAATAAGGAAAAAAGTACACAAATCTGGATGAGTGACCTGCAGGGCATCATTCCTGCTATAACAGGGAAGATTGAATTGGTTTATGAAGGGGAACAGGAAGGTCCGTATCAGGTTAGTGTAAACCTGTTGGAACGTTCGATACGCAGTGTATTTGTGCAGTATTTCCCTGATCCGGAAGGATTCAGAAAAAAGAGAAGCAAGGATGCGCCTGTTCAAAGTCCTTACCGCAATATAACCCAATGGTTTGACCTGGGAAACAGGGTTGACATGCTTTTGCACCTGAAAGACAGTGAGCGGGTTAAATTGTTGCAGACTGTTGATGGATTGTCTGAACTGGTGCTGGAGCATTACCCCAAGGCTTCTGGTAAGCACAAAGGACTGCTGATGGAATTGGTTTTATACGGATTGAGTGCATATTCATTGATCAGTAAGAAGATATTGGCTGAAAAGGTAGAATTCCGAGACCTGATGGGTAGCATGTTTACTGCAGAAGAGTCCGAGTAAAATCAATTGAAATAAAAAAGGGGTGTACCAGTTTCTTCTTGGTACACCCCTTTTTATGTTCTTTATTCCTGCTTATTTATTCATTGCTTCCAAACCGCGCATATATTCCTGAATGATGATTGCCTGGCGGATTTCAAGGAACATTTGCCTTTGTTCATTGGATAGGTTGTCTGCCTTGTTAGACATAATATCTTGCACACCCTGTGCCAATTCTGCAACAGACATTTTACCAAGGTAAGCATAGTAGGCTAGCTGCTCTTCAATGTCCTTTTTCAGCGCAGCACCAACCTTTTCAGCCAGTTTTTTATCACCCGCTTTATAGGCAGCTTCAAGGAACTGCACAGTAGCTGTATTGTGCTGATTTTGCCTGCTTACCATGGCGTAAGGGAAATTTTCAGCTAGCATATTTTTGTCAGCAAGGTTCAGCAATTCCTTTGCTTTTGCTGTATCACCTTCCAAAGCCAGTTGATTGGCTGCTTCTGCAAATGTTTGTCTTATGCCAATGAGGTGTCTTCTGTTTTCTTCATCAAAATAAACGCCTGGGATATTGACACTGCCATAAGCGAATTTATTTTTGAGGGCTTCATAAGAAGCTCTGCTGTTTTGCATGTTCTGTCCTTCAATAGGAACAAGTCTGAAACACTGCCCTTCTGCCCTGAGGTGTTTGGTAAAGCCAAGTTCGCCAAAAGGAGAGGTGAAATATATCGGTCTGCCCCATTTGTTTGCTGCAATGATATTCAGCACAGCCATGTCATTTTTAAGGAGGATATCTTTGGGGATTTCAAAACGGATTTCTGTGGTAACCTGGTCTCCCGGTTCAACTGTTCCGTTTTTCCTTACCAATGCAGTATCAACAGGTACACTTACTTTTTTTACAGGCAGGTAGTTCATGTAGCTGCCGTCCTGCATCTGAACCTGTGCAGATTGTTCATCGCTGCCTATGAAATCATGCATCAGGCTGTAAAGGTCAACGTACCTGTTTTGGTCAGTGATGCCAGCTCTTTCAAAGAAGCGGACATAGTCGCGTTTACCTCCTTCGATTTGTTCCTGACTCCAGATCACATCAATAGGGGCACTTTCGTTGACTTTGTATCTCATTTGGTTGATATACCAATCAATGCCAAGGAGGGAATAGTTTATAACCCGAACATCTTTTCTGATACCTTCTACTTCCTGTGCGTACCAAAGGGGATAAGTATCATTATCGCCGAATGAGAAAAGTATGGCATTGGGTGCGCAACTCTCGAGGTAGTTTTTAGCAAGATCTCTTGCCAGTTGTTTCTTGCTCCTGTCATGATCATCCCATTCTTGAGCAGCCATCAGCACAGGCACAGCCAACATACAAATCAGTGCAGCTGCACCGTTAGCGATAGATTGCCCTGTAAACTTGGCTAACCAGTCTTTAACCTGAAGCACGCCAAGTCCAATCCAGATCGCAAAAGCATAAAATGATCCAACAAACGCATAATCACGCTCACGCGGCTGGTTACCTGCCTGGTTGAGGTAAAATACAATGGCAAGACCAGTAAAGAAAAATAAAAGGAAGGAAACAAAAGACCCTTTTCTGTCTTGCTTATACTGGTACATGATGCCCAGGATTCCAAGAATGAAAGGCAATGCAAATAATTTGTTGTTTGCCTTATTGTTTCTCATTGTTTCAGGGCATTGTCAACGGCACTTATCCCTGTAAGGGTATTGCCATCACGTTTATTGCCAAAGCCCTGGACATCATTTTGTTTGCCAACAAAATTCCAACCAAAGTAGCGGAGGTACATCCAGCCAATCTGGTAGCTCAGGGCCCAGCTGATATTATCAGCCATCGTTGGTGCCTCGCCATCCTCAAGGTTGAGCCAGCGCTGGTAAAATGTAGCATGTCCCTGATCATTGCTGGCGTCCCATACGCGGGGCAGGAACATTTTGTCTGAGGCGTCGTAAACCGGACTTTGTGACCTTCCAAGTTCAAGGTATTTGTCTTTTCCCTTTGTATATTTCATTTCACCTTCCGTATAGTCTATGGGCTTAGCGGTGAAAACCTGTCCGTATAAAAGGGGGAAATCACCATACTGCTCACGGCCCAGATAGCCCTCAAGACTCATTGGGTTATCTACATTGTACATGTCGATTGCTGGATTGGCAGCAGACCTGATCATGGTTGTGATATAGGTTGAATAGCCCAGGAGCATAAAAGTGAAACTCCAGAGGGTAAGTTTCAGGAAATGTGGATTAAGCTTTGAGTTGGGATTGTTGGCATACCTGAACGCCAGGAAAATTACAATAGCGAGCAACACAAAGAAAAATATGAAACCCGAGAAGAAGGGCAGGTTAAGCGAATTGACGAAGAAAACATCAAACCTGCCT
>JBDLUZ010000127.1:0-5836 GCA_039805045.1 Bacteroidota bacterium
GAAAAAATGGGCTTCCATGCGGGAGTTGAAAAAACCAGCATGTGCACTGATGACAGCACCAGCACCAAAGATTTTTTTCACCTGATGCCGTTCCAAATAAGCCGCGAGCTGTTCGTATGCCGATGCAACATTTTCAGATAGTCCGGATATATCAGACAGCATAACTGTGCGCTTTCTAGAACCATCCTGCAGGCTTAAAAAATCGATGGCCGTAAACATGCCACTGAGGTCTGCGTTGTAACTGTCGTTAATCAAAGTACACCCCTGCTGCCCTTCTTTGATTTCCAGCCGCATAGCTAGCGGAGGCAGCAAAGGCATGAAATCAATCACTTCATCCTGCATGCCCAGCACATATGCCAAAGCAAAACAATGCATTGCATTTTCGATGGCAGCTGCATCCCTGAAAGGGATTTCAAACCGATAGGTTTTTTTTCCGGCTTCCACCACCAGCATGCTTCCTGAGTTTGCCGGCGCGGTGCTTTTCAGAACCAGATCGGCTCCATCTTTTCTGCCCCAGGATACCAGCCTGCGATCAGGGTAGTCCGGATTTACTTTTTTGAGGGCCTCGTGTATCAAATCATGATCGAGGCAATAAACGAGGTATTGCACATGACTGAAAAGCAACAGTTTTTCCTGAAGTTTATGTTCATGATGTTCAAATCCCTCATTGTGCGCATCCCCAAGATTTGTAATCACACCAATCGTTGGCTTCATCACCTTTTCAAGCAAATGCATTTCATCAGGACGTGAGATGCCTGCTTCAAAAATGGCCAACTCATGTTGCTCCTGCAATTCCCAGACGCTCAGTGGCACTCCAATTTGTGAGTTAAAGCTGCGCGGACTCCTTACGATATTCAGTTTATGCTGGAGCAAGGCATTGAGCCACTCTTTGACAATGGTTTTCCCGTTGCTGCCGGTGATACCAACAACAGGTATGGAAAACTGCAGTCGGTGGTTCATGGCTAGTAACTGTAACCCAGCAACAACGTCTGATTTATGGTAAAATGAGGCTCCTGGGTATTCTGTTGTATCTGGCAAAAGGGAAACCATGAAATGTCTGACTCCCTGTCTATACAGTTCAGGAATATAATCATGTCCATCTCCCTGGGGGGTTCTGATGGCAAAAAACAATGTTCTATCCGGAAAAGTTAGTTTCCTGCTGTCTGTGAGGAGGTATTGTACGATTCCCAAAGCAGGCTGATAACCCATCAACCGGGAATCTGACATGCGTGCAATATCAGCTGCAGCGTATTCCATTATTTTTTATTCATGGGCAACAGCCTTTTTCCGCTGGTTGCGGATGGAATAAAGAATTGAACCCGCAAGGCAGGCCAAAATAACAGCCAGCGAAATCATAATGTTGATGTGAATACCAAAGTATTCAATGAGCATTTTGATGCCAATAAAAATCAACACAATGGCAATGCCCTGCTGCAGGTAATCAAATTTGTCCACGGCACCTTTCAGTAAAAAGAACAGTGAACGGAGTCCGAGAACAGCAAAAATATTTGATGAATAGATAACCAGGATATCATCAGGCGTAAATGGAGCATTGGCTTTTTCCCGCACCAGCGAAACAACCGTGGGGATGGAATCCAAGGCAAATGCAATATCCACAGCTGCCAGCATTAGCACCACTACAGCGAGACTGGTAAAATATATTTTGCCGTGCAGCGTAAGGAAATAACGGCCTTTGGGCTCCAGTGCGCTGATCCTGAAAAATTTATTGATAATCTTATACACTTTCGTTTCTGCAGGATCAAATTCAGCTTCATCCTTTTTAACGAATAATGTATACCCAGTATATACCAGAAAGAAACCGAAAACATACAAGATCCAGTGAAATTTATTGATGAGTTCTATACCCAATGCTATAAAAATGATCCTGAATACAATGGCAAGCAGGATGCCCACGAGTAAGGCTCTGCCTGCATCAGAGGCTTCCACTTTAAAAAAAGTGAAGATGAGAATGAACACAAAAATATTATCGATGCTAAGCGACCATTCCATGAGGTAGGCAGTGAAATACTTTGTAGCCACCAACGGTGTCTTCTCAAACCAGAGAAATAAACAGAATGCCACACTCAGCACTACCCAGAATATAGTTTGCCACATGGCCTTCTTCATGGTTATCGCCTCATTCTTCTTGCTCATCAATCCCAAATCGAGTGCCAGGGCTACAATCAATACAATGCCGAATGTCAGGTAAGTTATCTGGTCAACAGTCATGGTCCACAAAATATTTAGAAAAATCAAAGATAATCAATAAGTAAGGCACTGCTCAGAAAGGTCGGGCATATTTCCTTTTCCGGATCCAGCTGTTGGCCAGGAGGAATAAAAAAGGCAACACCATGGGTGCAAACAAAGCAAAAGCCTGCCAGAAACCTTTGTTCTTTTCTAACGCTTCTTTATCCAACAACCGCAGCCTGTATTCTTTCCCCCTAGCTTCCATTACCGCAGCTCCTCCAGTGAGGTAAAACAGGCAGTTGCTGATGAAATCACGGTTGGCATAAGATTGGCGGGTATAGTTATTCATACCCATGGCAAGCGGACCATCTTCCTGGCTCACGGGATTGAGCAGGATATCCCCATCAGCAATCACAATCATGCTGTTGGGTTGCGCTGCCGCAGCTAAAAAGGGGCGGTTGTAAACCTGTTCCATGTTTGCCAGATCTGCTGCAGACAGCCTGTTTGCAAATGGCGAAGAGAAACTACCTTCTAACAGCACCGCAACTGGTATATTGGGCTGATTGAAATTTTTCAGGTCTTCTTCAGTGCGGATGCTTTTCCATTCTACCAATGCAGGAGACGACAGCTTTCTACCATAAGGGGAAGTGGCAAGCAATACATGCTTGCTGATCCCAGGTGCACTGATTGTATCAATGGATTGCGGGAAACTGGAAGACACCTGATCCAAGTTGTGTGAGATTACATGAGCTGTTGTGTTGCGTAACAAAGGTGAATAAGGCCATGGCAGCAGTTCAATCTGTGGCTTATCGCCTATACTGCCAATGACAGAAGGTACCTTATCGCATTCAAGGTCCTGCACCAGGTCTCGGTTGATGCGTACACCATATTTGAACAACTGTTCATCCAGTTCCAGTCCGAGGTCAAAGGCCACAAAAGATCCACTGCTGCGCTGCAGACTGTCCATGCTGGCATAGAGGTTATCAAGTGCCCACAATACTTTACCCCCATGCATGATGAACTGATCAATTTTGAGCCGCTGATCAGCAGAAAATGCCTGCATAGGCTTGGCAATAACTATGGCGCTAAATTCATCGGGTACAAAGGGTACACTGTCTATTGGCAGTATACTAAATGCATGTTCCTTGCGGAGAACATTTTCAATCAGGTCGTAAGCCCGGTAATCCAGGGGCTCGCCGTTACCAGTGAGGTATCCAATCAATGGAACAGTCTTACGCTGCAACATCACGATTGCTTTGGCAAGTTTATATTCCATCAGGGCTTCTGCATTATTCAGCGATTCCAATCCGTTGAGGTTACTCTGTCCCTCTAAAAAGTCAATGCCCCTGGTGCCACTGCTGCTGGTAAGCACGGCGCCCGGAAATACAAGTGTTTCTTCAGATTGTTCTCCCTGGCGGGCTTGAGCCTTGACATTGGTGGGATTGATGCCCTTACGCTGGAGGGAATCAAACAAAAGGGTTCGTGCAGAATCATCAAGACCATCACCGGGCCTTTCAAAAACAACCTGGAACCGGCCATTGCTGATGGACCTGAAGGCGGCAGACATATCTGCTGCTGTAGCAGCAAGCTTTTTGAATCCAGCCGGAATATCCCCCTCCAGGTAAACCGTGAGTGTCATAGGCTCATCAATACCTGCAACAAGTTCCCTGGTAGCCGGAGAAAGTGTGAACCTTTTTTCAGCAGTAAGGTCAATACCTGTATGCCAGAAAACGGAAAGGATATTTGCCGCCAAAAGAAACAACAAAACCGGCATCATGCTGCGGAAACCCCATTTTTTCATTTTCATGGTCTATCGGTTTTTTACTTTCAGGATGGTCAGTTGCAGGAAAAGGACGATGACCGTTAAAAAATAGATGATATCCCTGCTATCGATATAACCTTTGCTGATCTGTTGGTAATGCACTTCAATACCTGCCATAGACACCCAGTAACCGATTTTATGACCAAGAAAAGGTGCAGTTGCAAGGGATGAAAACAGGGAATAAACTGAAAAACAAATCAGGGCACTCAGTAGAAATGCAGCTACTGAATTCTGCTGCATGCTGCTGGTGAATAGGCCTATTGCCGTGTAAACAGCACAGAGCAGGAATAATCCGATGTACGACCCGGCTATACCGCCAGTATCAATGCCGTCTGTTGAGAGCCAGGCTATACAAGCCACATAAACCAGTGTGCAGGCAAGCGCTGAAAGTACCACAAGCAAACCAGCCAGGTATTTTCCGGTTACAATATCCCGGATACTGACAGGTGAAGTGCGCAGCACTTCGAAAGTGCCGGTTTTATACTCATCACTGAAACTCTTCATCGTTACTGCTGGAATAAGAAACAACATGATATACGGGGCAATGGAAAAAAATGGTTCCAGTGTAGCATAACCGCCATCCAGAATGCCCGTTTCTGGCAAGATGAAAACAACAAGTCCGCTAATCAGCAGAAAAACGATGATGATGAGGTAGCCTAGCATTCCGCTGAAGTATTGCTGCCACTCTTTTTTGATGATGGGTATCATAAGGATGCAAGATTACGAGAAGTCGTGAAAATAACGGAAAAAAGACGTGTAAAATACCTTTTTATCCCAAATCCCTGTTAATAACTTGCATGAAAAGCAGGGGGTGGTTATGTGTGGAAGGGCAGTTTTCGTTTTTTTATTGACAATATGTCTTGGCAGCAGCCAGGCTCAAAAAAAATGGGATGGTGAGGGAGGAGACAGCCTTTGGCATAACCCAATCAACTGGCATCCCAACGGGGTGCCGGAATCCGCTGATGATGTGTTGATAGACAACTCACTATTTCATGCACCGGTATGGATCTGGATGGGGACGGATACGGCACAAGTTAACAGCATTACGCTGCGGTCTTCCGGAATCTTTATAAACACCGTTCATATTCCTGCCCACAATACCAGGATGCCTGCATTGCGGCTGCTTTCAGCTGAAAATGCACTCGATATTGGCATGCATACCAAAGTAATCAACAGCTCCGGAGCACCTGCAGGCAACCCCATAGAAATAAATGGGAAACTGGCCATCAGAAATGGGGGAACCTATGTACACAATACTGTCCGTGGCAATGCTTACCTGGCAGGTAAATTGCTGGCAGACAGCAGCACGGCTCTAGGCATATTTACTTTCGATGTTCCGGGCACAGCGGGATATACCGTATCGCTGACCGGCAGGCGGTACGGCTCATTGCATTTTATGGCTTCGGTGGGAAGAAAATCTTACAGCGGTACAGGGAGCAGCGACCTCAACATCGGTGGAGACCTGGTTATTGGCGACAGCGCTGCACTTACATCAGCGATGACGGCCAGGATCATCCTGAAAGGCAGACTCTCTGTTGGCGGACGCATGCAAATCAACCCCGTAACTGCAGACAGCACGGGCAGGTTGATTGAATTTGCTGGTGATTCTGGCGCAATAAGCATCCTAGGCATTATGGAGACGGGAATAAATTTCAGAGGTTTTGAACTGCGTGCAGGTGTAACAAAAATGCTGACTGATTTACAGCTTGCACCTGGCTCCTCATTCCACATAAAACAGGGAGCGAGGTTGGAAATGGACACCTGCTCCATCCGGGGTAATGGGATATTCCGAACCGAAAAGGGTTCGCTGATAGTACTGGGACATCA
>JBDLUZ010000128.1:0-5823 GCA_039805045.1 Bacteroidota bacterium
GTGCGTTCGCAGATTGGCATGATCGGCAGTTATTTTACAACTGCTGAAGTTGATGAAATATGGATTCCTTTCGCAGATCCACAGCTACGCATTTCAAAGTCGAAAAAAAGACTAACTCATCCGGGCTTTTTGAGGAAATATAAACAAATCCTCAAACCTGGTGGTTATATACATCTGAAGACTGATTCGCCTGTGCTTTACAACTTCACAAAAATGGTAATCAGTTTGTATGGATTGACTTTGTTTGAAGATAGTAAGGATATAAGCGTGGATCTTCCACAAAACCCAGAATTGTTGATAAAAACACACTATGAAGGGTTAAACATTGCTAGGAGCAACAGGATACATTACCTTAAATTCGCAATAACCGGTAACCTGGATCCTGCATTGGATGATGAACTGTCTCAAATGGTTCGGGAAATTGAAAAGGATTCTCAGGAAGGCACAATAACACATGAAGAAGAAACTGATTGAAGGAGAGCATTTTTATTACAATGAGCAAGGTTATATGGTGCTCACTGCCAAATACCATTTAGACAATGGAAACTGTTGTGGTAACGGATGTCTGAATTGTCCGTATGATCATATCAATGTTCCTGAAGCCAAGCGCAAAGCAATACGCCAGGAACAGATGCAATTGGATGAGGCTCAGTCGTCAGCTAACAAGTAATCTTACAAGCTGCCGTAATTGCTTTAATGCTTGTAATATTGAAACTCAAGTAGAGAGTTCTTTTTCAGGATCCCAGAATATTATCTTGAAATCAACCACCTGATCATCTCTGATCACTATTCCCTCTTTTTCAAGCAATTCCTGCATGGTAGTGGGGGTTTCAAAATGGTGCTTGCCAGACAGCATCCCATTGCGGTTAACAACGCGCTGTGCTGGAACGTATGCTGCAGATTGATGAGAAGCATTCATAGCCCAGCCCACCATTCTGGAAGAAAGGCCTGTTCCAAGATATTTGGCAATACTGCCGTAATTGGTTACACGTCCGGGTGGAATCAGTCTAACTACTGCAAAAACATCCTCAAAAAAGTTCCGGTTGCTTTTTACTTTAACCTCGTCCCTATTAACTTGTTCCTTCTTTTTACTAGGCATAATAAGGACTGATCATCCAGTAAACAATAACCCCTGTAACAGAGACATAAAACCATATTGGCCACGTTATCCGCGCGAGTTTTGTATGTTGAGGCCATTCAGCTATCAATGCCCTGTAACTTGTGTACAATATGAAAGGGAGGATTACAGCTGCAAGAATGATATGGGTTATCAGGATGAAATAATACACATACTTTACTGTACCAGTACCACCAAATGTAGTGGAGTCGGAAAGAAGGTGGTGACAAATGTAGGAAACAAGAAACAAGAAAGACAAAACCATTGCAGACATCATCACTTTCTTGTGAAATCCGTACCTGCTGCGTTTTACTGCCAGCAATCCTACAAGCAACAGAAAAGAAACCACGGAATTGATTACTGCATTGATTTTGGCAAATACATGAACATCAAAAGGTAAATCAACATCCAACTTAACACGTGAAAGAAATACCACTGCTACAAAAACAATGATAGAAAATAAGATGATGAGTATATTGGCTCTTTTATCGTTTTTCTGAAGTGAAGCGGGTATCATGTTTGAATATTAAATTTACTTTCTAAATAAGTTTCTTTTTTTCTTTTTGTCTCTTTCCATATTAAGCAACACAACGTCCTTGATAAGTTTATCCAGGTTCGTACTGTCTAACCCATTATACCAGCCCCTTACTACTTTATCCTTATCCAGCAGGAAGAAGTTTTCTGTGTGAATAAATCCCGTATCTATATTGCCATTAGCAGCTATACTTGCTTTAAACTCAGATAGCGCGATATCATATATTTCATTCCTGTCTCCAGTAAGCATCCACCAAGTATCATGATCAATGCCGAATTTATCGCCATAGGCTTTAATCCTCGCAACACTGTCACGCTCCGGGTCTACTGTAAAAGAAACAAAGCGAACAAGGCTATCTGTTTTCTTAAAAGCTGTTTGAAGTTTTTTCATGTTGCGCGTCAAGGTTGGACAAATAGACGGACATGATGTAAAAAAGAAATCAGCTATAACTATTCTGCCTTCCAGATCCTGTAAGCCAACCTCTCTACCAAACTGATTCTGCAATTTGAAAGGTCTGATTTTATGCCATTGTGTATCATTAACCTCTTTTCCCTTTTCCTGTTTAACTAAAACAGTATCATAAAAATAACGGCGTGGCATTTTAATGGCATCCCTGCTGAGGCTGCTCACAAACAGGTAACTGGCCAGCGGAAGGACTGTTACCATAATCAGGGTGATAATCTTTGTTCTTTTCATGTATATATTATAAACAAAAAAAGCACCTCCGGGTTTAAAACCGGAAGATGCTTATCTATATTTTCATCAAAATCACTAATGCTTTTCTCCAGCACCGTGTGAAGCAGGTGCAACATTTTCAACAGCAGGCTTATTGTATGTATTACGCAATGTTTTCCATGAATTACCATCCCATAGGAAAGCTGCAATAAACCAGATGAACAAAAGAAGCGGAACAACGATAGTCATGATCATGTTCTTCAGTTCATCACCCAAATGCATAAAAATACCTACAATATAAAAAGCCTTTGCAAGGGAGAGAATAACGATGACACCCTTCAAAAAGAGTTTTAACCCTTCAGCCATTGGCCAGGCATACATGGCAAGACCCATACCCAACTCAATGATTGTGATAACTGAAAGTATTACTGTTGTTTTAATAATTTTTTGAACAACCTCCTTACCTCCGGGTTCGTGATGTACTGTTACTTCCTGTACACTATGTTCCATGATATAATGTTTTGAATGTGATTTAGATTAGATAAAAACAAAGGAATACAAATACCCATACAAGATCCACAAAGTGCCAGTAAAGTCCAGCCTTTTCAATCATCAGGTAATGACCTCTTCTTTCAAAGGTGCCATTAATTGTCATGATTAACATAACGATATTGATGATAACCCCAGAGAAAACGTGGAAACCATGGAATCCTGTTATACCAAAGAAATAACCACCAAACGCAACCGGACCTGTAGTGTTAACATGATGACCATCTGCAGCTGTTACTGAAGATGCAGGTCCCCATGGATTCATCGTAACTGTAGTTCCAATATTTTTGATTTCTCCATTGATAAGTGCTGCATGATCACCGGTAATAAGGTGTGTCCATTCCCAAGCCTGACAACCGAGGAATGCAAAGCCTCCAATAACAGTCCAAATCATCCATTTGATTACACCCTTTTTATCGTTGTGATGCCCAGCATGTACAGCAAGTACCATGGTTACTGAACTCACGATAAGAATGAAAGTCATTAAACTTACGAATGCAAGCGGAAGGTTGGCATGTCCTGCAAGAGGGAATGCGTTAAACACTTCATTGGGATCAGGCCAGTAGTTCTGGCTGAAACGTATTGTACCATAAGAGATAAGAAATGCTCCGAATGTAAATGCATCACTCATCAGGAAATACCACATCATGAGTTTACCATACTCAATATTGAAGGGACTCTTACCTCCACCCCACCATTTGGTTTCCGTGTGTGCTTGGACTGTTGCCATGCTGTTTCTTGTTTAAAGGTTCAAATCAACCGGATTATTTATTTCATCCAGTTAAAAAATATAAATAAGTAGATCCATAATATATCTACAAAATGCCAATATGTTGCAGCTACCTCAAGAGGTATGGTGTTATAAGTTCTGACTTTGGTGTTTAATGCCCTTATGGCCAAAACAACCAAGGCTATCACCCCACCGAGTACATGGAGACCATGTAACCCTGAGATTGCCAGTAGAAAAGAGTAAGAAGCATTAGAACCAGCTCCAATGAGACGGATATCTTTGGCTTCAAACTGAGTGAATCCTACAACCTGCAATAATAAAAAAAGAACTCCAAGCAATGCTGTGATACCCAACATACGCTGGTAATTTTGCATTTCACGGTTTCTCAATGCTCGCAATGATAAGTGGACTGAAACACTACTCGCAAGAATAGCTCCGGTTGAATACCAGAAAATTACTGGTATCTCCAACATTATCCAGCTTGCCTGACTCCTCTTAACAATATAAGCCGATGTCAATCCTGCAAACATCATCAGGATACTTCCAATGGCTACCCAAAGTAAAAACTTGTGGGGATGTATTTTACGATTAAAGTCAGTCATCAGTTTATTTTTTTAATCAATTTCACCAACCAGTATCCTCAGCTTAATTTATCAGCCAATAATGAAAGTAAAACTACCGGAAGATAGATATACGATCCAAACATAACACCTCTGGCAGCTTTTATATCCATATCTCTGAATAATCTGATACAGAACCACAACATTATTAGGTTAGAAACCGCCACAATCACAAGACTTATCAAACCAGTCATACCAAACGCCCATGGTAAAACACCAATGGGAATGAGTAAAATGGCATAGAGGATAGATTGAACTGCCGCGTATTTGGTTTGACCACCTGTTGAGGGCAACATTCTGAATCCAGCTTTTGAATAATCCTCATGCGAAATCCATGCTATTGCCCAAAAATGCGGAAACTGCCAGAAGAACTGCAAAAGGAACAATATCCAACCACCTGCACCAATTTCCGGATCACCTGCTGCCCATCCAATTAAGCATGGCAAAGCACCGGGCACGGCACCTACCAACACTGAAATGGAATGTACTTTTTTAAGTGGAGTATAAACATACCCATATAAAAACAGACTGAAACCAGCAATCAAAGCAGCAACCCAATTGAACCAAAGACCAATGATGAAAATACCAAATACAGCTGAAACAACTGCAAAAGTTGAGGCTTCATCTGAACTCATCCTGCCTGAGGCAACAGGTCTGGAAGCTGTTCTTTTCATCAGGGCATCAGTATCCTTTTCAGCAACCTGGTTGATTGCGTTAGCTGCGCCAGTGACAAGTAAACCACCTGCAAAAAGTAAAAGAACTGATACGATGTCAAATGCAATTCCAGGAACAAGTAAGTAACAAACCACTGAAGAGAATACAACTGTGAAACTCAGGGTGAATTTCATTAGCTGTTGGTAATCTTTCAGCTTTTGTCTGATTCCTGATGCCATACTCACTTTTCCTTCCTCCATTTGCATCATATTATATATTATACTCAACCGGAATAATCCGGCTGAGGTTTAAATTAATGCTTTGACTCATTGGCACCTATAGGCTCTGTTTGAGGGATAAAGTCCCTGCCATCCTTACCATAGTCATATGCCCACCTGTGTACTTCAGGAATATCACCAGGCCAGTTACCATGTCCGGGATTGATTGGAGTAGTCCACTCAAGCGTGTTAGCTCCCCATGGATTCTGTGTCATCACTTTCCTACCCTTGAATATGGAATAGAAGAAGTTAAATACAAAAAGCAATTGAACAGCGAATACAATCATGGCAACCGTACTGATAAACCTGTTCATATCTGCGAACATATTAAAAGACTGCCAGTTGCTCCAATCGGTATAACGCCTTGGCATACCTGCCAAACCGGAGTAGTGCATTGGCCAGAAAATCAAGTACGATCCTACCAATGTTACCCAGAAGTGAATGTTGGCCATAGTATTGTTCAAATATCGGCCATACATTTTAGGGAACCAGTGGTATACACCGGCAAACATACCAAAGAAGGAAGCAACACCCATTACAATGTGGAAGTGCGCAATTACAAAGTAAGTATCATGCAGGTGAATATCCAGTGTTGAATTACCCAGGAAGATACCTGTAAGTCCGCCTGAAATAAACAAACTCACAAAACCAATTGCAAACAACAT
>JBDLUZ010000129.1:0-6167 GCA_039805045.1 Bacteroidota bacterium
GTCCGGTAAGGGTGATGAGGTATTTTTCGTTGAAGGTATAGTTCACCCGAGCCATATAAGAAGAAAGGGCATTGCTGCTATAACCACTGCTGGATGTAACTACACCACCGGTTCCCAGGTTGTACCACAGGGAAGCGAAGGGCAGGTTGGTTGCTGCAATGGCATAATTTTCAGCAGTGTTTTTGAAGGCACTCTGCAGGGCAGTGGCGCTCAGCTTGTGTTTACCTGTTGTCAGGTTATAGCTCAGCTGATTATCGATGGTATAACTACCCAGATTTCTGCTGGAGTAGTTGGCGCGGGGTGGATTGGTCAACTGCGACTTCGAAAGGGTGTTCCTGAATTCCCCCTGGCGCTCATCGATGGCCTGTGCTGAAATAGAGGATTTGAATGTCAACCCCTTTATCAAACCCAGTTCAACATAGGCATTGCCCATGGAATTGGAGAACGTGGTTGTTAGCTGATAGATGCTTGGATCCGTGTCTATGATCGGATTCGGAACCTGGTTATCTTTAATACCCATCCAAATGGCAAGGTCATTCCTTGGACCGATGGCCAAATCATTGCCTTCACTCGGATTGACGACATCCTTGTAATACACTACACCTGTAGGCCTAGCCCTGTATGCTGAACGCAACACTTCCAAAGAGCCAGTTGGATTCTTGGCATAATTGATGTAGGCGGTAAAACCTACTTTCAGCCAATTGTTCAACTTACTGTCCATGGCCGCATTCAGGGAATATTTCTGGAAACTGGTTACTGGAATATTACCATCTTCTTGGATATAGCCCCCCGAAAAACGGTAGGTCGTACCTGCATTGCCACCTGAAACCGCTACAGTTGAATTGGTATTCAAGCCTGGTTTGGTAACCAGATCCAACCAGTTGGTGGATTTGCCTGAATTGATCATGTTCAACTCACTAGCCGTGAAGGCCGTTGCACCGCCACCATTCAGTACAGCATCTTGTGTCATCTGATAAAACTGCTGGGCTGTCTGTAACTGGGCAAAATGGGCAGGCACTTTTGAACCCAGATAAGTATCAAAAGTAACCCTTGGGCGTCCGGAAACTCCTCTCTTAGATGTGATGATCACCACACCATTGGCTCCCCTGGCACCATAGATGGCTGTGGAGGAGGCATCTTTCAAGATATCCATGGATTGGATGTCTTGCGGATTGATATCACGCAGCCTTGCGCCAATGACCCCATCAATTACCACCAAAGGTTCTGTTGCACCAGTGATGGTATTTTGTCCGCGTATGTCAATGGCATATGCCTGTCCGGGCTTGTTGCTTTGCTTTGTAATCACCACTCCGGTAACCTGACCCTGCAAAGCTTGTGTAGCATTGGTTGGATTGGCCCGCACGATATCGCGTGTTGAAAGCGAGCCCACCGCACCAGTCAGGTCTTTTTTCCTAACTGAACCATATCCTACCACCACCACATCTTCCAATTGCTTGTTTTCTGAAGCCAACTGCACTTTCAGCACACCCAAATTGCCTACTGCAATTTCCTGGGAGGCAAATCCAATAGAGTTGACTACCAAGACCGACTTGCCCGAAACAGGTATGTCGATGGAGAACCTGCCATCGGCATTGGAAGTTGTACCTTTTGTGGTTCCTTTTAAAGTAATGGATGCACCGACTACGGGTGCACCGTTTTCTCCGGAAACTGTGCCTTCCACTTTCCTGGTCTGCGACCAGACAACTGTGGCAAAACACATGAGGAGTGTTGATAGCAAAATCATTTTTCTCATAATGGCAATTTTAAGTGAATCGTTAAAGTCATAATGCTCTTTTAAAGGAGATTACTGACATTGAAAATAGAAAAAACCTTTTACTAAAACGTTTAATCTATATGAATTTATATCCGAAAACGTTTTCGGATTTGAGATTTCCAAACTATCGGGATAAAAAAATTGCGGCGCCGGGAATCCGGCGCCGCAACCTTGTGTATAAATAACTGACAATCAATACAATGAAAACCCTTTGTATTGCGTATCCCTGCTGTTAGATCCGATATGCACTTTAAATCTACCTGGTTCTGATACCCACTTGAGCTCAGCATTCCAGAATTTGAGCATCTCGGTATCAATCCGAAACTCAACTTGTTTGCTCTCACCTGCTTTCAACATTAGCTTTCGGAATGCTTTCAACTCTTTCGCAGGGGGTGTAATGCTTCTGACCTCATCCTCAATGTATAACTGAACTACCTCAGCGCCATCCACCGAACCTTTGTTGCTCACCGTTATGGTTGCAGCAATAGCACCCCCGGGTGTTAATTTATCAGCACTAAGCTTCAAATCACTATATTCAAACTGTGTATAGCTCAATCCATAACCGAATGGGAACAAGGGCTCATTGGGTATGTCGAGGTATTTGCTGGAAAATTTATTACCCGGATCCTGCGGGCGACCAGTGGTTTTCTGGGCATAATACACTGGAATCTGTCCAACTGCATAAGGAAACGACATGCTTAACTTGCCAGAAGGATTGACAACGCCATATAACACATCGGCAATGGCATTACCGGCTTCAATGCCTGCATGCCAGACCTGCAGCACTGACGCTGCGCTTTCAATGGCACCGGTCAAAACCAAAGGCCTGCCGCTCATCAGCACCACCACTACAGGCTTTCCGGTCTTGTACAAGGCCTGCAACAATCTCTGCTGACTGGCCGGGAGGGTGATATCGCTGCGACTAGCAGCTTCTCCACTCATCTCTGAAGCTTCTCCCACAACTGCAACCACCACATCGGATGAACGGGCAATAGCGATTGCCTCTTCAATCATCGCTTCAGGTGTACGCTTGTCGATATCCACGCGCAATCCAAACACATTGGCTTTCTGCGCCAGCAGGGTGTCATCGGTAATATTGGCACCTTTGGCAAAAGCAAGGTTGACCGCAGTGGCGGCTTTTGCCTGCATGCCATTCATCACTGGAACTGACATCTGCGGATCTCCGCTCACGGCCCAGGTGCCCAGCATATTGTTTTTATCGTTGGCGAGTGGTCCGATCAACGCTACCCGCTGTGCAGGTTTGAGCGGTAAGGTATTCTTGTTATTCTTCAACAACACAAATGACTCTGATGCAATTTTTCTGGCAAAGGCCCTGTTGTCTGCAGTAAGGACTTCATTGCTGCGCATTGGATTGATATACCTGTACGGATCAGTAAATAGTCCGAGTTTATATTTGGCTTCCAGCACCATCCTGCAGGCTCTGTCTATGTCAGCCATGGTGACTTTCTTTTCCTGTAATGACTTTTTCAATGTTGAAAGATATCCCTCTCCTACCATATCCATATCCAATCCAGCCTTGATAGCCAAGGCAGACACAGCCTGCAGATTACCTAACCTGTGGTTACTCATTTCATTGATAGAAGTGTAGTCGCTCACAATCATCCCCTTGAATTTCCAATCACGGCGTAACAAATCAGTGAGCAACCATTTGTTTCCTGAAGCTGGCACACCGTCCACATCATTGAAGGAACTCATGATGGTGGCAACACCGGCATCAACTGCCGCCTTGTAAGGTGGCAGGTACTCGTTGTACATCTTGTTGCGACTCATGTCTACACTGTTATAATCCCTGCCTCCTTCTGAAGCTCCATAAAGGGCAAAATGCTTCACACAGGCAAGCAGGGTGTATGGACTTGCCAGATCATTTCCCTGATAACCCAACACCATAGAACGTGCAATCTGTGACCCCAAGAAAGGATCTTCACCAGAACCTTCTGCAACCCTTCCCCAACGTGGATCGCGAGCAACATCAACCATAGGTGAAAACGCCCAATTCAATCCGTCTGCAGTGGCTTCCCTAGCTGCCAATACGGCGCTCTGCCTGATTAGCGCTGTATCCCAGCTGCAGGAAATACCCAGTGGAATGGGGAAAGTTGTTTTATGTCCGTGTATCACATCTGACCCGAACATCAGTGGAATCTTCAGTCTGGAGTGGGTCATAACCAGATCCTGTGCCTGTTTAACCTTATCTGCTCCAATCACTCCGAATAAACCGCCCACCTTGCCTGTCTTAATCTTCCCTTCTACGTCAGTACTTACAACAGAACCCGTGGGAATGCCCCAACCCGGCGTAATCAGGTTAAGCTGCCCAATTTTCTCTTCGACTGTCATCTTAGACATGAGCGTGCTAATGAATGTATTCATCTTCGCATCCTGTGCCCAAATGATGGAGGTGCCCATCAGCAACACCATCAACAATACATATTTTTTCATGTGTCAAATTTTAAAAAGCTTACTCGTGCCTACTCCACCCTCATCACCTTACTGGAAACCGAAATGCCATGCTCATTTACGGCCTCTATCCTGTAATAATATGTCTTCTTGAGATCCATACCCTTGTAATAATAATCATTGGCATCATGCACCATGATCGAAGTATAGAGCTTCTCGGGATCCGTTCCGAGATAAATATTGTAAGCATAGGCATTGTCTACAGGCGACCACTTCAACCAGGCGCTACGTTTGTCTTTTTCGGTCCTCAACACCACAAAATCTCTTACAGGATCTGGCTTGCGGCCATGTCCATGGCCAAAAACACGAAGACCACTGATGGCAAATTTTCCTGATGGCACTGAAATGTTTTCCAAGCGGATATACCTGGTTTCAACCTGACTATCCAGTTCAATGTAGTCATGCGGTACGTCCTGGTTGTTGGCGGACTTATCAACGAGCAGCTTCCACTCCTTACCATCTGTAGAGTGGTACAATTTATACCTGTGTCTTTGTCCGATGGTTTTTCCGAGAAAAGCTGCATCCTGATCAGCATAATTGATTTGGATGGCCTTAACAGTGGAGATGGCTCCCAGGTCAGACTGTAGCCATTCACCGGCATCTCCACTTGCAGCACTCCAGTATGTTTTGATGCTTTCATCCACAGCGTTGTTGGCATTGTAGAGACTGCCAAGAATGGAAGAAACCATCACCGGTTTTTTGTAATTGAGTAACATCCATCCGGTGAACCTGCTTTTTGCATGATCAACAGTGTCCCCAGGCAGGTAATGGGGATAATCACCAAAAGCCGTATTGCAGTACATCACACCGTCATTGTCGAATCCGGCTGGCCAGATACCGAGCCTGCGTTCAAAATTATTCTTCACACCAATCGCTATGGTAGACACATGCCAATATTTACTTTGATTGTCTTGAAAAGTGGCGCCATGTCCTGCTCCCCTTGCAAATCCACCTGCCTTGATACTCAGCGGGTCCGATTGATTCTGCACATAGTCAAGGGGACCATTGCCTACAGCCACGCCATCGGCATAACCACTGAATTCCGTACCTGGACCCGCATACTGAAAATAATACTTACCCTTGTGCTTGGTCATCCATGCACCCTCGATAAAACCATCCAGAAAAGTATCATCCATATACTCTCCGAAACGGTGCCAACCGTAACGCCAGCTTTCAAGTCCGAACATCTCTTTCCGTGTTCCAATTGGTTGGAACGTCTTCCTGTCTAGCTCTATACCATAAAGCGGCCAGCGGTTGCTGCTGCCGTTGTACATGTAAAACCGACCGTCATCATCCGTAAAAAAAGCAGGATCCCAGCCTCCAATATCAACAGAGTCAATGAGCGGTTTCCAAGTGTCTTTCTTGGGATCGGTACTCATCCAAAGTGTAAAATTTTTGGAATAAGTCTAGCCGAAAACCAGCATAGTATCGCCAACAATACCCACTGCTGGTGCACACAATTCGTCGTACACATTGTTCCAAGGTCGTAAAAAGCGGCGTGACACAAAATTCCAATTGCTCATGTCACTGCTCCACCAGTAGCCCCACTGGTTGGTGCTGAAGAGGTAATGATGGGATTGCAATAGGTTTTTTGCTGCGCTGAGGCATCTGCACAAAGTAAAAGAATGAGTGCAAGTAAGACTGTAATTCTCATCATGGCAATGGGTGATTGATGGCTTAAAGATACGGTGCAGAAAAACCAAGTGCACGCAACCCGCCTTTAATTTCGGCATTTTTCAGGAATAAATCCCAAACCAGTCGGGATCGCGCATTTTCTATCATGATGACAATGGGGCCCTGATCTATTGCCAGTGTTGAACTGGCAAACCACAATTCGTGGAGGGAAAACGCATCCGCAAATCCATACTCACCCCACAACTTATCTCCGAGTTTGTAATAGAAAAAACGAAGTGCCGCCATG
>JBDLUZ010000130.1:0-5776 GCA_039805045.1 Bacteroidota bacterium
ACCAAGAAGGAGAATGCAGCAATTGCATTCAGAATACCTGGCTGGCTTGGCAGTAATCCTTCTCCCGGTGGCCTATACAGCTTTTCTGAAAATTTTTCCGGCAAGCCAGAACTTAAGGTTAACGGTATTCTTTGCACATATACAGAAGAAAATGGATATGCAGTTGTTGATAGGGAATGGAAAAATGGAGATGAAATTTCCTATGAGTTACCCATGGAAGTCAGAAAAATTTATGCCCGAAAAGAGCTGAAGCAAAATAATTCAAGGGTAGCCCTCCAACGCGGGCCAATCGTATATTGTGTAGAAGGTGCAGATAACGGAGGTCAGGCTTGGAATATTCTGGTGCCACAAAAATCTGTGTTTGAATCTGAACCATTTAGTGTGCTCAATGAGCCTGTTATCAGCCTTGTAGCCAATCTTCCTGTAGCAGAAGTTTCGGCAGACGGACAAGCAATAAACACAACATTAAAAAAAGTCAGGGCAATTCCCTACTATACCTGGTGCAACAGAGGAAGTAATCCCATGCAGGTATGGCTTCCTGAAAGTATCAAAGACATTAAAATCAACTACTAAATTTAAGTATATGAAAAGAAAATACCTGTTTTTGTTTCTCCTTCCCTTAATTGTCAATAACCTTAAGGCACAGGATAAAGCAGTATGGACTTCAGAGCAGGCAAATGTTTGGTATGCGCAACAACCCTGGTTTGTAGGTGCTAATTTTTTGCCAAGTTCTGCAATTAACCAGTTGGAAATGTGGCAGGCAGAATCATTTGACCCTCAAACAATAGCAAGGGAGTTATCATGGGCATCTGCTGTTGGGATGAATATCATGCGGGTATATCTGCATGATATAGCTTGGCAAACAGATCCGCAGGGATTTAAAAAGCGCATGAACGAGTTTCTGGATATCGCCGCTAAAAATAAAATCAAGATATTGTTTACAATTTTTGACGATTGCTGGAATCCTGATCCATTTCCAGGTAAACAACCACAGCCCAAGCCGGGAATTCATAATAGTGGCTGGGTAAGAAGTCCCGGTATCTCTGTGCATGACAATCCATTGCGTTGGTCAATTCTGGAAGCCTATGTTAAAGATATTCTTTCAACTTTTGCAACTGACAAGAGAATTCTTATGTGGGACCTTTACAATGAGCCGGGAAACAGTGGATATGGAATGACTTCATTGGAACTCCTCAAAAGAACATTTGAATGGGCCTGGTTTGTTCGTCCGTCTCAACCCCTTACATCAGGTACATGGTTCAATAACAAAAACTACAATGATTTTGTATTGGAAAATTCCGATGTAATAACATTCCACAACTACAATGACGCAGAAAGTCTGGAAAAGGAAATCATTGAAAAACAAAAATTGGGTAAACCCCTTATTTGCACAGAATATATGGCCAGAACGCGAAACAGTACTTTCCAGTCTTGCCTGCCTGTTCTTAAAAAATATAAAGTAGGTGCAATTAACTGGGGATTGGTAGCAGGGAAAAGCAATACCATTTACCAGTGGAGTAAGCCAATTCCTGATGGTAGCGAACCGGAACTTTGGTTTCACGATGTATTCAGAAAAGATGGCACACCTTACAAAGCTGAAGAAATTAAAGTTATCAGGAGTTTGACCAGTAAAAAATAATAATTTCATTGAGGGCCAGCAATATTGTTTGAATCAAAAAAGGGATATGGGAAAAGTTATCGTAGCAGGGGGAGGCATAATTGGTTTGTGTACAGCTTATTATCTGCATAAAGCAGGCCATGAAGTTTGTCTGATAGAAAAAGGAGATTTACAATCTGGTACATCATTTGGCAATGCCGGTTATATTTCTCCAAGTCATTTTATACCACTGGCATCACCTGGTATAATAGCCAAGGGTTTACAGTGGATGCTCAGTTCAAGCTCCCCGTTTTATATCAAACCAAGATTGGATATGGATTTGATCAAATGGGGGCTTACTTTCTGGAAAAAATCTGGACGGGCTACGATGGAGAGAAATATTCCTCCTATGAATGAAATCCTTCAGTTGAGTAGGCATCTCAGTTCTGAAATTAAAAATGAGCTTGGCAATACCTTTCGGATGGCTGAAGACGGATGTCTGATGTTGTATAAGAATGCATCTACTGAAAAACACGAAATTGAAATGGCGGAGGATGCAGCCAAATTGGGCATTGAAACCAGAATATATTCTGCTGCAGAAATACAGGCCATGGAGCCTGATGTTGAGGTGAACGTGAGAGGGGGAGTGCTGTATCCAATTGATGCGCATCTCCATCCTGGAGACTTTATGCAGACATTGAAAAAACATCTGCTTGAGTCTGGCGTATCTTTTCAATTGAATACAGAAATTACAGGTTTTGAAAGAAAGGGAAGAAGGGTTACAACAGTACTAACAAATAATGGCTCCTTTTCTGGAGATGAAGTTGTTCTCGCTACCGGATCATGGCTAAATTTATCTACCAGAGATCTTGGCATTGAATTAATCATGCAGGCCGGAAAGGGCTACAGTATGACCTTTGAAAACGTAGAGAAAAACTTACATTATCCTTCAATTCTTGTAGATGATAGGGTGGCTATGACCCCGATGGGAGGCGACCTGCGGATGGGAGGCACAATGGAAATCAGCGGATTAAATTCAAAAGTGTTGATCAAAAGAGCAGAGGCCATTTTCAAGGCTGCGAAAAGCTATTTTCCAAATCTCCCGGTAAGCTTCCCTTCAAAAGATAAAATCTGGTTTGGCTGGCGGCCATTGAGCCCGGACGGACTCCCTTACATTGGCCGGCATAGCAGCTACGATAATCTTATCATTGCTGGTGGTCATGCCATGTTGGGTATTTCAATGGCTGCGGCAACTGGTAAAATTGTAGAGGAGATTGCAAGTGGTAAACAGACCAGTATGGATATTGGCGCATTTGCAGTTGAACGATTTGATTAAAATTGAAACTATGAATAAAATAAGTTTACTCATTTGCGCACTGGCTTTTTTTACTGTATCCCGAGCCCAGCAGTTGCAAAAAATCTGGTCTACAGATACAACGCTTAAAGTACCTGAATCTGTTTTGTTCGACCAAAAATATCAAAGACTGTTTGTGTCTAATATTGATGGTAAAAATCCGTGGGAAAAAGATGGTAAAGGGAGCATTTCAATGGTGACCCTTTCAGGAAAAGTACTCAATCCCAACTGGATCACAGGGCTCCATGCACCCAAGGGGATGACTAAATTTCAGGATTTCCTGATTGTTGCTGATGTTGATTCTGTAGTAATCATAGATATTCTGAGGGGAAGCATCGTAAAAAAAATCTATGTGGAAGGTGCACAGGGCTTAAATGACATTACTTCGGATAAGCGCGGGAACATGTATGTGGTTGATTCAAAGACCAAAAAAATTCATTACATCGATGCAACCAAACTTGAGGTTAAAGTTCACCTGAGTGACCTTAACGCTCCCAATGGTATTCTTTATGCAGACAAAACGATTTATTATCTGGATGCTGGGGCCCTATATAAACTGGGAAAAGATAAAGAACGGATAAAGCTCGCCGAGGGTATGGAAGGTAATACAGATGGACTCATTCAGGTGGATGAAACATCGTTTATTGTATCATGCTGGGCCGGAGCAGTTTGGTATGTTAAAACAACTGGAGAAAAGAAATTACTGCTGGATACAAGAGAGCAGGGTATGAACACCGCTGATCTGGGATATGATGAAGAAAAGAAAGTTCTTTATGTGCCCACATTCTGGAAAAATCATGTAACAGCATATCAATTATCACTGTAAAAGAAAGGCGCCATCTTCGATGGCGCCTTTCTTTTATTTCATTTTTCCTTCTAGGTATTTCACAAGATCAGTTTCTCCTCGGGTTTTCAGCTTTTGCATGATGCCCTGAAGAATCATTCCATTGATGTAAGGATCCGTTTGCGCTTTTACAGATTCAGGAATTTCATCCCGGAAACCGGTAATGAGGTCAATGGATTTTTTAATGTTATCCTTGTTTTGCATCCCGCCAGTCATTTCTCCTAACTGTTGCATCAACATGAATTTGTCATTAGTCAGACCCATTGAACTGAATTGTTCAGCAATTCGATCAAAAATACTTTCATCACCGGAGGCAATCAGAATTTTATTGATTGCTGCATCCAACCTGCCCTTGGCTTTATGCGCACTAAGCTGCTTTGCCTCTCTTAATGCAGCAACAGAATCAATTTTAGATAATGCCTCAAGTGCAGCACCCGCAACGCTGTATGATGAGTCAGTTATCAGCGTCAAGTATATTGATTTGTATTTGATGTTTTCTGTCTTTCCAAGGGCTTCTAGCATATCTGCTTTTGTAAGGCGATGTTTTTCAGTACTAACCAGAGTTGCAATGGTTTCTTCAAAACTTTTTCTCATCCTATCTTTAGATAAATCCAGCTTGCTTAAAGCAAGTGATCTGATGCCATAATAAGGATCATTCAGCGCGTCCTTTAATGCTTGCAGTGCTGCAGGTTCATCAAGTTTCTTTCCGAAAAACTCAACAGCTTCCCGCCGGTCTATATAATTGCCTGCATGTGAGAACTGATGAATGTATTGCCCCAGTGTTTTATTCTCTTTCTTCTCGCATAAGAGAATTTTATCGCTGTCAAAATTGATCAGGTCAGGCATACTTGCAACTTTAAATCGGAATGTGTCAGCAATACTTCTTACCCAAATCATATTCCGGGTTCGTTGGTTACCATGATGAATATCAATGAAAGTGGGAAGGGTAAATAACTTTCCAGTATTCTGGATTTGTTTTACGATAACAGAGGCCTCTTTTAATGAGTCGTTGTAACTGTATTGGATATCCAGTTTAGGGTGACCATTTCCGAAATACCATTGGTTAAAATACCAAGTGAGGTCTTCGCCACTGGTTTCTTCAAGTGCAATTCTCAGGTGATGAGCTTCTGCTGCCTTGAATTTATTGGTGGTGAGGTATAGGGTCAATCCCTTGAAAAAAGCACTGTCGCCAATGTACTTTCTCAGCATGTGTAGGATTCGTCCGCCTTTTGAATAGCTGACTGCATCAAACATATCCTCCCTATCCGCATAATAAAAGCGAACAAGGTCTTTCTTGCTGTTATTGCCCATCAGGTAGCTGCGCATATCATTGAAATTCTCTTCATAGGCAGCGTCATTTCCATATTTATATTCCTGCCAGAGGAGCTGACTGTAATTGGCAAATGATTCATTGAGGGTCAGGTTACTCCAGCTTTCTGCTGTAACATAGTCGCCGAACCATTGATGAAAAAGTTCATGTGCTATGGTTCCTTCCCAGATATTGCCGTCTGTTAGTTCTCTTGCATCCTGCTGCGCAGTTTCCTGGTGTATTGTGGCTGTTGTGTTTTCCATGGCGCCGGCAACATAGTCCCGCCCTGTAATCTGACTGTATTTTATCCATGGGTAGTCAACACCGGTCAGGCGTGAGAAGAAAGTCATCATTTCAGGGGTATTGCCAAATATTTTTCTGGCTACAGAAGCATAATCTTTTTCCACATAATAGTTTACCTCTTTACCCCTCCAGCTGTCTTTAATGATGGCATAATCACCTGCGCCCATAAAAAAGAGGTAAGGTGAATGCGGCAGATCCATTTTCCAATAATCCGTTCTGGTGCCGTCAGGATTATTTTTCTGGCTAACCAGCTTTCCATTACTTAGTGTTACATATTTGGCAGGAACAGTCATCAGGAGTTCCTGTGTGGTCTTTTGTTGTGTTTGGTCTATCGTAGGAAACCATACAGATCCAGATTCAGTTTCACCC
>JBDLUZ010000131.1:0-9238 GCA_039805045.1 Bacteroidota bacterium
TTTTAAATAAAAAAGCTGCTACAAATGATGCAACAGCTTTTTAATATGAGGGTCTTTAAAGACTACCAGTCTTGTTTGGCAAGACCTTCTTTGATGGCAGCCAAAGCCTTGGCTTCACCTAACAATGAGGTCAGTTTGTTGCCTTTCCCATCATGTCCCTTGGCAATGTATCCACCTTTTGCAGTTTTGCTGATAACAGCATCCAGCATGGGTACATTCTTCTCCTTAGTCTTTACATTGTAAGCTGTAATTGCATTTGACATGTTGTCTGTTTTTATTTGTGATTGTGAAAATTAAATATCTAGTTTGGCATATTTGGCATGTGATTCAATAAACTCCCTGCGTGGGGCAACTTCATCACCCATCAACATACTGAAAACCCTGTCTGCCTCAGCGGCACTTTCTATCGTTACCCTTTTCAATGTTCTGGAGCCTGGGTTCATGGTAGTATCCCAAAGCTGACTGGCATTCATCTCACCCAAACCTTTGTATCGCTGTACGTTGACGCTATCTTCCTTGCCTCCAGCAAGACGCTCAACATATCCCTTGCGTTGTTCTTCGTTCCATGCATAAAACTGTTCCTTACCTTTTTTCACCAGATAGAGTGGCGGCTGAGCAAGGTATACATATCCCTGTTCAACCATTTCTTTCATGTAACGGAAAAGGAAAGTCAGGATCAATGTTGCGATATGGCTTCCATCCACATCGGCATCGGTCATGATTATCAGCTTGTGGTAACGCAGCTTAGACAAATCAAGTGCTTTAGGATCCTCAACAGTTCCTATTTTCACACCCAGTGCTGTGAACATATTCCGGATCTCCTCATTGTCGTAAATCTTGTGTTCCATGGCTTTTTCCACATTGAGGATCTTACCTCTCAGCGGAAGAATTGCCTGGAAATTCCGGTCTCGGCCTTGCTTAGCCGTACCACCTGCCGAGTCTCCTTCCACAAGAAACAGTTCACTTTTTTTAGGATCACGCTCAGAGCAGTCAGACAGTTTTCCGGGTAGTCCACCTCCAGACAATACTGTCTTTCTTTGTACGAGCTCCCTGGCTTTTCTGGCTGCAGCCCTTGCCTGAGCAGCCAGGATAACCTTGCTGATGATGTTTTTGGCTTCTCTTGGATTTTCTTCGAGGTAAGACTCAAGTACGCGGGCAACAGTAACATCCACGATGCCCATTACTTCAGAATTACCCAGTTTGGTTTTGGTTTGACCCTCAAATTGAGGTTCAGGTACTTTAACTGAGATGATTGCACTCAATCCCTCTCTGAAGTCATCACCCTCCACTTCAACCTTTGATTTCTCAAAAAGTCCCTGTTTTTTGCCATATTGAGAAAAAACCCTTGTAATGGCTCTTCTGAATCCGGAAACATGGGTTCCTCCTTCAATCGTGTTGATATTGTTGACATAGGAGAAGATGTGCTCATTGTAAGAGTCGTTGTAGTTAAGGGCAACTTCTACAGCCACATTAGACTCCTGGTCGAGACCCTCCATATATACGACATTGGGAATCAATGCCGTACGTTTGCCATTGCGGTCGAGCATTTCCACAAATTCTATGATGCCTCCCTCGCTGTAGAAAACCTGCTGGTAGGTGTTCCCATTATCATCTAATTCTCTCAGGTCGTTCAGCGTAATTTTGATCCGCTTATTCAGGTAAGAAAGCTCCCTGAGCCTGCCCTCTAGGATTTCTTTGTTGTAAGTATGTGTGGTGAATATCGTTTTGTCTGGCCAGAAATGAACTTTAGTTCCGGTAGTTGAACTGGAACCGGTTTCCCGGACTGCATATTTGGGTGCACCACGTTCATATTCCTGTTCAAATGTTTTACCTTCTCTGTTAACTGTAACAAGCAGGGTAGTGCTGAGTGCGTTCACGCAACTTACACCTACACCATGGAGACCACCTGAAACCTTGTAGGTATTTTTGTCAAACTTGCCTCCGGCATGTAAAACAGTCATGACCACTTCCAAGGCACTTCTTTTCTCCTTGTGGTGCATGCCTGTTGGAATACCGCGGCCATTGTCCTCTACCGAAATTGAGTTGTCTTCGTGGATGTTGACAATAATGTTGTTGCAGTATCCAGCCAAGGCTTCATCGATTGAGTTGTCTACCACCTCATAAACAAGGTGATGTAGTCCCTTTACACCGATGTCGCCGATGTACATGGCAGGACGCTTTCTGACTGCCTCCAAACCCTCCAGCACCTGAATACTGTCAGCACCGTAACCACTGTTTTGATCCGCTATCTGGTCTTGATTTTCTGTACTCATAGGTATCTTCTTCCGCTTTTTTTCTTATTTTCTAGCCTGCAAATTTACTTAAAATAGGGGGAAGCGCAGCTAAAATTACGCTTTTAGGCTGGTTTTCTTTTTTAAGATGATTTCCACAAAATCCTGACCCTCATTTGACACGGCTCTGAACCGGCAGCACTTTTAATGCTGTATCTTTGCAGTTGATGATTGAAAACGGTCAAAATGAATCCTGGTTGAGAGCAGAATGGAGGCAGTTCGCATCCATCCCCACAGTTTTTTCTGCTGAAAGAAGGATTCCGGGATCATGGCAGTATACCATCAGTCGGCATCAGCGAGATGTTTACCTGCATGTCAATGAACAGGCTATACTCTATTACAATTATCATGATGAACCGGTCCAAAGATTCCTCGAGCTGAGTTTTTGCATCATTGGTCAGGCATATTGCCAGCAGGCACATGTAAATTGTGAGAGCTGCAGGCTTGAGAAGAATTCACGTTGTCTGGAACAGCGTGATTCGGTAGACCTGATCACGTTCAGGTTCGAACCCATCCACCTGACAAACCTTCTTCGGGGCGAGGAAATGGATGCAGAAACCGATGCCATTCTCCATTTCAGGCATCAGCATACATTCTCCAAGCCATTTCAGATAACCGGAAATATAAGGAGTACGCTGGAATCAATTCTGAATAACAGCTATTCAGACACAATGGAGAATATTTTCATCAATGCGCAGACCCAAATATTACTCCTTTACTGCCTGGAGTCGATGAACACCCTTAGAGAAGATGAAGTGCCGGCCTGTAAATTTCTTTCCTACATGGAGGAAAGGGAAAAAATCATCCGTGCCAGGGCCATTTTGCTGGAACATATTGGCGATCCAATTACCATAAAAGAACTCAGCAGGAAGGTGGCCATCAATGAATGTTACCTGAAAAAGGGGTTTAAAGTGATGTTTGGTACGACGATCTTTGATTTTTACCAGGATCAGCGTATGGAGCATGCACGCTACCTCCTTTATGAAAAGGGGATGACGGTATCGGAGGTTTCTGCTCAGCTCGGTTATTCTTCTATATCCCATTTTTCGACTGCATTCAAAAAGCATACAGGCCTCAAACCATGTGAGTTATTGCGGGGTTAAGCCGTTTCCGGTCATGTCACTGTTTTGTCATAATCACTTTCTTTGACTTTTGCTGACAATTTCATGGCATGTTCCTGCGTTTAAGGAGTGAAATTTGCAATCCAATTCCGAAACTTGAAATCATTCCTCACATATTTATTTTCCTTAGTCCTTTTTATTAACAGCAACGGACAGCTCAAAGAAGATTCACTTTTTTCTCAATCTCTTGATAATGTTGTGGTTACAGCAACCCGAACGCCTAGGCTGATGGGTAATATTGCCATTCCGGTTTCGGTGATTAATGCCAAGACCCTCTATCAAAGCGGATCCCTGAGGTTGAATGATATCCTGTCGGAACAGACTGGCATCAACATCGTTGATAATTTTGGAAAAGGCGTTCAGGTTCAAGGGCTTTCATCTGAATATACACTTATTCTTGTTGATGGGGAGCCGCTTATTGGCAGAACAGGCGGTGTACTTGACCTCTCCAGAATATCGGTGAGAAATATCCGTAAGATTGAAATCGTTAAAGGTCCCTCTTCAAGTTTATATGGATCTGAAGCCATGGGTGGTGTCATCAATATCATAACTGATGGTTCAGGAGTAAATAAGTCAGATTTGGGATTGCGATATGGCAGGTTTAACACCCTGGATGGTTCATTTAATTTTTCAAGAAGGATTAAAAAGACTGATGTTACCGCTTCAGTGAATTACAACAGGTCTGCAGGTTACAGTTTAAAGCCCAATCAGCAGCAAAAAACGGTTGAGCCATTCTGGAAAACTGTCCAACAGTTGAGCCTGAACCACCAACTTAACAACCAATGGAAACTTGGAAGTGGGTTCAGGAGAAATGTAACTTACATCGACAATACCATAGAAGTTTCAAATCAGGGCATCGCTGTTTTATCCAAGGGCTTTGAACGAAACGATGAGTTCAACTTAACGCCCTACCTCCAGTACAAGGGCAATAAAATCAAAACCACGCTAAGGGGCTATATCACAGGATTCGAGTCTGAACAGCTACTCAGTGTCAAAGGTTCAGCTGATACCTAC
Organism: Bacteroidota bacterium; assembly: GCA_039805045.1. GTDB lineage: Bacteria > Bacteroidota > Bacteroidia > Chitinophagales > Chitinophagaceae > Pollutibacter. The sequence goes on from JBDLUZ010000131.1 coordinate 4,427, forward strand.
AACGACAGGTTTGATCAGCTTTTTTCAAGGGTTGAGAATCAGACCGACTGGCAGATAAGAGAGCAGTCGGCTTTTACTTTTGGCGCGGGTCATATTGAGGAGTCAGTGGCATCTAATAGATATGATTCCTTGGCTACAAAACGGAAAAATGCAATTTCCTATTTTTTTGCACAACACGAAGAACGTTTGACGCAAAAGCTCACAGCTATCGGTGGTTTTAGGTTCGATGCAAATAAAGCTTATGCTTCTGTATGGAGTCCCAAAATGGCTTTGCAATTCAAGCCGGATGAAAAACTGTCAATTAATATTTCATATGGAAGGGGCTTCAAGGCACCTGATTTCAGGCAGTTGTACCTGAACTTTACCAACCTGGCTGCGGGGGCCTATTCTGTTTTCGGGTCAGAAGTAGCCGGATCAGAACTGCAACGCCTTTCTGCTCTTCAGCAAATTGACCAGCTTACCGGTGTGATGGGTGGATTGACTGCATTGAAGCCAGAAGTATCAGGCGGATTGAACCTGGGAGCCAGGCTTAAATTGAATGACGGCATGCAGATTGGTGCCAACTTGTTTAGAAATGATATCACCAACATGATTGTAACTGATATTATTGCTTTTAAAAAGAATGGCGGACAGATCTACAGTTATTTCAACCTGAAAAGTGCCCTCACACAGGGTGTTGAGCTCGATTTTGATAAACGGATATCCAAGTCGCTCAATTTGAAGGCAGGTTATCAGTATCTCTACACCGCAGACAAGGATGTGCTGGCACAGATAGGCAAAGGGGAGGTTTTTCAGCGTGAGCTTACCTCCGGGTCTTCAGTCAGAATGAAAAAAGCAGATTACGCAGGTCTTCCGCTCCGGTCAAAACATTCAGCCAACCTCAAACTTTCTTATGAAACTGCATCAGGGTTCTTTGCTACAACCCGCCTTTTCTATCGCGGCAGATGGGGCACTTTTGACCAGGATGGTAATGGTATCATAAACAGGTCTGATGAATTTGCAAAAGGCTTCCTCCTTGTGAATGTAAGTGCCGGATTGAGCCTCAAGAAGCATTGGAAGCTGATGGCTGGACTGGATAATTTACTCAATTACAAGGATGTCCTGAACCTACCAGGTACCCCAGGCAGGGTAGGCTATATCGATTTACAATTTAATTTTTAACAGATAACCATAAAGATCAAATCAAATGAAAACAAGAAGTATTATTGGCAGTGTGTTAGCGGCAGTTGTCATTTTTCAGTCCTGCAGCTACCCTCATCGAAAAAACAGTTAAAGACATACCAGCCGATACTATCGTTGGCTTATCTCCAATTGGTCAGCCTGTTGGTGTAGGTAAGTTTACATTCTACAGCCTGGAAACAAATGCCATAATCCCCAATACTGATTCAAACTCAACAAAATGGGACATTGGGTTGAGAGGTTCTACCATCATCACCAATGGCGGCAGCAGTGGTCCGGGTAAGGGCGGTGCTTTTATTTATGTCGGAACATTTGATGAGCTTGTCAAAGTGCCTGCAGACTCCACATTCAGGGTTGATGCGGCTCCAAACTATGCCATCACTGCCAGCAGCAACAAAGGCTGGTATCTTTACACACCACAGACAAACTTGGTAACCCCGCTTCCTGGAAGGGTGTTGGTTTTCAAAACAGCAAGTGGTAAATATGCCAAAGTGGAAATCCTGAATTATTACAAAGGAGGCGTAACGCCTGCTGCTACAGCATCAGATAATGTCAAAATATTTTCACAGCGATATTTCACCTTCAAGTTCGCCTATCAGGCTGATGGTACAACTAACTTCAAGTAGGCTCTGATTTAGTATTTTACCTTTAAGGGGTTTGTAAGTTTGCTTACAAACCCCTTAAACTTTTCTATCTTTGCGCCTTTGAAAATACTATGCAAGCAAGCTACAAGGTATACGAACACCTCAATCTCCCGGCTTTTGAAAAGGAAATGCTCGGACAATGGGACAGTGAATCAGCATTTGAAACAAGCGTAACCAACCGTTCCGGTTCCAGACCATTTGTTTTTTATGAAGGTCCGCCCAGCGCCAACGGAATGCCCGGTATCCACCATGTTATCTCAAGAACCCTGAAAGACCTGGTGTGCAGGTATAAAACCATGCAAGGCTTTCAGGTAAAACGCAAAGGTGGCTGGGATACCCACGGATTACCCGTAGAACTGGGTGTAGAAAAGGAGCTCGGCATTACAAAAGAAGATATAGGCAAAAAAATCAGCATTGCCGAATACAATGAAAAATGTAGGGAAGCAGTTTTGCGCTACAAAGACAAATGGGATGACATCACCCGTAAAATGGGTTACTGGGTAGACCTTAAAGATCCCTATGTCACATTCAAAAACGAATATATTGAATCACTTTGGTGGTGTCTGCACAGGTTGTATGAAAAAGGACTCCTTTACCAGAGTGTAAGTATACAACCCTATTCTCCTGCAGCAGGAACAGGACTAAGCTCACATGAGCTTAACCAGCCCGGTACTTACAAGGATGTAAAAGACACGTCTGCTGTTGCACTTTTCAGGCTTCATGAAAGCAGAAATATTAATCACACTGGTTTTAATAAATTGCTCGGAAAGGCTGAGGCCGGTCAGGATATCCAGGTCATGGCTTGGACAACTACACCCTGGACGCTTCCTTCCAATCTTGGACTTACAGTAGGAGGGCAGATTGAATATGCGTTGGTTAAAACTTTTAATCCATATACAGGCACTCCGGTGCAGGTCTTGCTTGCATCAGCACTGATCCATAAATTTTTCAAAGAAGAGGCCGCAACATTGCCTTTTGAGGAGTACAAGTCTGGAGACAAAATGATACCCTGGCTTATCGTTACAACAATCAGCGGTGCTGAACTGGAAGGAATATATTATGATCAGCTGATTCCCCATCCTGCCAATAACATGGAAAGTATTCTTTCCATATCACCGGATGCGGATCCTTTCAAAATTGTATTGGGAGATTTCGTAACTACGGAAGATGGAACCGGTGTGGTGCATACAGCGCCAGCTTTTGGTGCGGATGACTTTAAAGTGGGTAAGAAAAATAACCTGGGTATTCTCACCCTGGTTGACCGGGAAGGAAAATTTGTAGAGGGATTGGGTGAGATCAGCGGCAGGTTCGTTAAGAACTATAAAAACGAAGAGCAGTATGCAGATGTCAATGTGGATATCTGTGTTCAACTCAAAAAAGATGGCAAGGCTTTCAGGGTTGAAAAATATGAACATAATTACCCGCATTGCTGGAGAACAGACAAACCTATTTTGTATTACCCCCTTGATGCCTGGTTCATAAAAACAACAGCGCTGAAGGAAAGGATGGTGGAATTGAATAAAACCATCAACTGGAAGCCTAAGTCTACAGGAGAAGGCCGTTTTGGAAACTGGCTTGAAAATATGGTGGACTGGAACCTCAGCAGAAGCAGGTTCTGGGGAACGCCATTGCCAATCTGGAGAACTGAAGATGGTTCTGAGGAACTTTGTGTGGGGTCTATATTGGAACTTAATGAGGGCATCCGTCATGCGGCCGCAATACTTGGCGGCGACACCAATGCCAGCTTTCTGGAAAATGGTATTCAGGATCTGCATAAACCCTATGTGGATGAAGTAATTCTGGTAAGTGCTACAGGGAAACCCATGAAGCGGGTTCCGGATTTAGTGGACGTATGGTTCGATAGTGGAGCCATGCCCTATGCTCAATGGCATTATCCTTTTGAGAATAGGGCCATGATTGATGCAGGGGAGGCCTTCCCAGCAGATTTTATTGCTGAGGGCGTTGACCAAACACGTGGTTGGTTTTATACCCTGCATGCCTTGGGTGCACTCCTTTTTGACAGTGTGGCATACAAGACTGTAGTTTCAAACGGATTGGTACTTGATAAAAACGGAAATAAAATGAGTAAGCGCCTGGGCAACGTTGTTGACCCTTTCGCTACCATTGATGCGTATGGTGCTGATGCCACCAGGTGGTATCTGATTACCAATGCATCACCCTGGGATAACCTTAAATTCGATGTTGAAGGTATTAAAGAAGTGCAGCGTAAATTCTTTGGCACCCTTTATAATACCTATCAGTTTTTCTCATTGTATGCCAACGTAGATGGATTCAATTACAGCGAAGCTGAAATTCCATTTGCAGATCGGCCGGAAATAGACCGCTGGGTACTTTCCAGCCTGCAAAGCCTCGTGAAAGAGGTAGGTAAGCATATGGATGATTATGAGCCTACCCTGGCCGGCAGAGCCATCGAAACATTTGTTGATGAACACCTGAGTAACTGGTACGTAAGGTTGTCTAGACGCAGGTTCTGGAAAGGAGAATACGGCAATGATAAGGTTAGTGCCTATCAGACACTTTACCTGTGTCTTGAAACCATCATGAAGCTATCAGCTCCAATATCACCCTTTTTCACAGATACGGTTTTCAGAAACCTGAATGCCGTAACAGGAAAAACGGATCAGATTTCAGTTCACCATACTGATTTCCCTGTGGCAAATGAAGCGTGGATTGATAAGGCCCTGGAAGAACGCATGTTTATGGCACAGGAGTTGTCTTCACTTGTGCTTTCCATCAGAAAGAAAGTAAATATCAGGGTCAGACAGCCCCTGCAAAAAATTCTTATTCCAGTTACTGGATCAGCAATGCAGGATCAACTTAAAAAAGTTGAAGAGCTCATTCTTGCAGAAGTGAATGTAAAAGAGATGCAGTATCTGCCTGCAGATAATGATTTCATCAGAAAACGCATTAAAGCCAACTTTGTAATTCTGGGTAAAAAGCTTGGATCGAGAATGAAGGCTGCTGCAAC
>JBDLUZ010000132.1:0-5667 GCA_039805045.1 Bacteroidota bacterium
CTGAATCAATATCCATGGAAGCTGATAGAGTCTGAAGATACCGCACTAAGTGCAAAGCAACTCATGTTGAAAAAAAGCAAGCATACCGCTGCGATTGCTGGAAAGCTTGCTGCGGAGTTGTTTGGACTAAAGATCATCACGCCCAATATCCATGATGTCAAGAATAATTATACCAGATTTCTTATTCTCAGCAGAACGCCTGAAGTTATTGCAGGTGCCAACAAAGCGTCACTGAACTTTCATACAGATCATGCCAAAGGCAGACTGGCTGAAGTGCTTACACTGATTGCAGGCGAAGATATCAACTTGAGTAAACTGCAATCTTTTCCCATTGCAGGGAGTCAATTTAAATATGGGTTTCATGCCGACCTGGAATTTGAGGACATTGAACAGTTTAACAGCCTGTTTAAAAAACTGGATAAAAGTACTGAGTACCTAAAAGTGTTGGGTATTTATAAAAAAGGTAAATACAAAAAATAAAGTAATGATTGGGGTAGCCGACAGATTGAATGGTATTGGTGAGTACTATTTCTCCACAAAACTTCGGGAAATAGAAGCGCTTAATAAAGCGGGTCACCAGGTTATTAACCTGGGAATCGGTAGTCCGGATATGCCGCCCCATCCTGATGTGGTTCAGGCTCTCCACGATGAAGCACTAAAGCCCAATACCCATGCATATCAGTCTTACAAGGGTTCGGCGGTATTGCGTGATGCTGTTGCAGCGTTTTACAAGGAATGGTATAAGGTTTCTGTTGATCCGCAAACTGAAGTGCTTCCGCTTATTGGCAGCAAAGAAGGTATTATGCACATTTGCATGACCTACCTTAATCAGGGAGACGCAGCCCTAATCCCAAACCCAGGTTACCCTACCTATTCCAGCGCAGTTAAAATTGCTGGTGGCGAAATATTGCCATATAACCTGGATGAAGCGCATGGATGGCACCCTGTAATCACAGATTGGGAAAAGCTGGTTCAGGATTACCGCAAATCAGGAAAGGGTCAGGTTAAATTGCTGTTCCTGAATTACCCGCACATGCCAACTGGCCAATTGCCGGATAAATCTTTACTGGCAGAGATCGTTGCATTTGCCAGGCAGGAGCAGATTTTAATCATTCATGACAATCCCTATAGTTTCATTCTGAATGATGAACCCATGAGTCTGTTTGAATTTGATCCTGAAAAGGAAGTTGTTGTTGAGTTGAATTCATTGAGCAAATCGCACAATATGGCAGGTTGGCGTGTAGGCATGATTGTGGCAGCGGAAGACCAGATCAATGCAATCCTCCGGTTCAAGAGTAATATGGATTCTGGTATGTTCCTGCCAGTACAGGTTGCTGCGGCGAAAGCTTTGCAACTTGACAGAAGTTGGTTCAGTCAGGTTAATGAAATTTACAGCCAAAGGAAAGAACAGGCGCTGAGACTCCTTGATTTATTGGGATGCAGTTATGCTGATGGGCAGGTTGGCATGTTCGTCTGGGCCCGTATTCCCAAGGAGTTTTCATCCGGGTTTGAGTTGAGTGATTCAGTCTTGCAAAAAGCCCGGGTTTTCATAACTCCTGGAGGTATTTTTGGAGATGCGGGTAATAATTATGTGCGTGTAAGCCTATGCAGCAAGCAGCATGTGCTGGAAGAGGCCATTGAAAGGGTAGTTAGTGCAGGTAATCTGCACGTGTAAGTTGAATAAAATTCACCTGAGTTAACATGAAAAGAAATTTTACCATTGTCGGAATAGGTTTGATCGGAGGTTCTGTTGCACTCAAATGCAGGAACATCGGCTTGTCTGATCGGATTGTGGGCGTGGATAACAATGTTGAACACTGTAGTCAGGCTCTAGAGTTGGGACTGGTTGATGAAATTCTTCCACTTGAGCAGGCAATAAAAAAATCAGATATTATTATTCTGGCAGTTCCTGTGGGCGCCCTTGCGAGTCTGTTGCCTGAAGTATTGAATCAGGTAGATAAGCAGGTGGTGATTGATATGGGTTCAACAAAAAGTATGCTGGCAGCATTGGTGCATGATCACCCGAAGCGTGGACGCTTTGTTGCGGCTCATCCGATGTGGGGTACAGAATACAGTGGTCCTGCTGCGGCTGTTGAAAATGCATTTGAACATAAAGCGGTAATTCTCTGTGATACAAATCAGAGCGATGCTGATGCAATAGAAATAGCCCATGAACTTTTTATGGGATTATCTATGCGCATCATTGAAATGGATGCAACTGCCCATGATTTACATGCAGCGTATGTAAGTCATATATCACATATCACATCCTTTGCATTGGCTAACACCGTGCTGGAAAAGGAAAGGGAGGATGACGCTATTTTTGAAATGGCCAGTGCCGGCTTTGAAAGTACGGTAAGGCTTGCTAAAAGTAATCCGGATATGTGGACACCCATTCTGATGCAAAACCGGGAAAATGTGCTGGATGTGCTCAATGAACATATTTCACAATTGAGAAAATTTAAATCATGTCTTGAAAAGGAAAACTGGGATTACCTCCACGAACTCATGACCAATGCCAATCAGATTCGCAGAATCATTCAATAAAAAACAACCGCTTAATCGTTAATTTTACAAAATGGAAACAGCTCAAACAACCCAACAGTCAGCAACTCAGTCAGCCTGGAATAAACGTCCGCTGATTATTTCAGGTCCATGCAGTGCCGAAACAGAAGAACAGGTTATTGAAACTGCACAGCGTCTTGCTAAAACAGGAAAAGTTGATATGCTCAGGGCGGGCATTTGGAAGCCCCGCACAAAACCCGGCATGTTCGAAGGAATCGGTGCAAAGGGATTACCTTGGTTGCAGCAGGCTAAAAAAATAACCGGATTGCCAACAACTGTTGAAGTTGCCACTGGCAAGCAGGTTGAAGATGCACTCACATTTGATGTGGATGTGCTTTGGATTGGCGCCCGCACAACTGTTAACCCCTTCAGCGTTCAAGAAGTAGCCGATGCGCTGCGTGGTGTGGATGTACCTGTTTTGATTAAAAATCCAATTAATCCGGATCTTGAGTTGTGGCAAGGAGCTGTTGAAAGGGTTAGTCGTGCTGGTATAAAGCAAATCGGACTCATTCACCGTGGATTTTCTTCTTATGGAAATACTGAATTCAGGAATGCCCCAATGTGGCACCTGGCTATTGAAATGAAAAGGAGGATGCCTGGCATGCCAATCATCAACGATCCTTCCCATATATGTGGTCGCAGGGATATTTTACAGGCTACAGCGCAGAAAGCAATTGACCTCGATTTCGATGGTCTGATGATTGAAAGTCATATTGACCCAGATAATGCCTGGAGTGATGCCAAACAGCAGATTACACCAGAGCGTCTTGCAGAAATGTTGGGTGAAATCAGCTGGAGAAGTGAAGATGTTCCATCTGAATCATTCCATGCAGCGCTGGACAAATTGCGGGAACAAATCAATCATGTGGATGATGAACTCATGCAACTGCTTGCGCAGCGTATGAACATCGCTGAAAAAATTGGTGAATACAAGAAAAATAACAATGTCACAATCCTGCAGGCTGGTCGCTGGAACGAATTGCGTGAAAAAGCAATTGGTAAAGCTGTAAGACTTAACCTGAGTGAAGATTTTCTCGAAAAATACATGGATGCAGTGCATATGGAAAGTATCAACAGGCAGAACAAGATCATGAATGCCTGATTAGCTTTTCATTATGATGCAGGTTTACCTATATGTACATGTCATCTTGTCTACAGCAGAGAGATCGAGGATTCTTACCAAGCCTGTGCGTATAGTGCTTTTTACACACTTGCGTAAATATGGTGAAGAAAAGGGAATCAGGATTTTAAAGGCCGACGGGGCAGAAGAGCATGCACACCTGCTGCTGCAATTACATCCAGCGCAAAACCTGTCTCAGGTTTTGCGCCAGTTGAAATCTGAGTCAGAAGAATGGTTGAACAGTACTCAGCTGCTTAAAACACAGTTCAGCTGGTCAGACGAATTGATAGCCTATTCAGTGAGCCCGGGTTCATTGCAACAGGTAATCGGTTTCGTGGAAAGGCAGGATGAATACCATAAATCGAGATCCTTTGAATCAGAAATCGAAGGGTTCCTGAAAATGGATAAAGACGGAAATACATGACAAAAAGAACATATCGCTTTTCCAGTGCACCTGTTGAGGTTTATTTTGATGCAAAATTCCGGCAGCTTGAAAAGCTTGTTGATAAGAAGAAGGGGATTATCATTACCGATGAAAACATTTTTTCTGCACATCACAGCAAATTCAAAAATTGGAACGTAATCACCTTAAAGCCTGGAGAACAGTTTAAAATTCAGGCTACAGCAGACACGGTTATCGAACAATTGATCGGTTTGGAAGCAGACAGGCAATCGGTGCTGATAGGAGTTGGCGGCGGGGTAGTCACAGACCTAACTGGTTATGTGGCCTCCATATACATGCGGGGTATTCGTTTTGGGTTTGTTCCCACTTCCTTGCTGGCAATGGTGGATGCTTCCATAGGCGGAAAGAATGGGATAGATGTGGGCGAATACAAAAACATGGTGGGCATCATCCGTCAACCTTCGTTCCTTTTTTATGATTCTTCCTTGCTATCCACTTTGCCGGATAAGGAATGGTCAAATGGATTTGCAGAAATTATTAAACATGCCTGCATCCTAGACAGGCCAATGTTTAAATTACTTGAATCTACTTCGCTGGATAAACTGCGAAAGAAAAAACCACTGCTGGACGATATCATCCGCCGCAATGTTCATCTGAAGTCAGGTGTTGTTAAGCGTGATGAATTTGAGCAGGGAGACAGGAAGCTGCTTAATTTCGGTCATACGCTGGGGCATGCATTGGAAACGCAATATGAACTCACTCACGGACAGGCAGTTGCACTGGGAATGATTTTTGCAGGTTGGCTGTCAGCAAAACTTCTTGGTTACAAAGATTTAATGAGGCTTGAAAAAACAATTGCAACTTACGGCCTTCCAACTCGTGCATCCTTTGATGTGGAAAAAGTTTTCAACGTACTTAAAATGGATAAGAAAAGGGTTAGTAAAACCATGAATTATATTTTACTAAGCCGAACAGGCAAAGGGGAAATTGTACAGATACCTGTGGAAGATCTCAGGGTATATTTAACTGAATTTAATGCGCTGAAATATTAAAAATGAATGTAACTATAATTCCTTCTTCAGTTTCAGGTAACATTCGTGCACCACGGTCTAAAAGTGATATGCAAAGGGCCTGTGCTGCTGCACTCTTACATCATGGCGAAACCCGAATCACAGATCCGGGCAGGAGCAACGATGATAAAGCCGCCTTGGATGTTATTGCCAAATTAGGAGCAACAGTAGAAGATCTGGGTCATTCGATTCTCGTTAAGAGCAGTGGCGTTAATCCGTTGCATGAAATGATACATTGTGGGGAAAGCGGACTGGGTATAAGGATGTTTACCCCCATTGCTGCTTTAAGTGAAAAACCACTCACCATCAGCGGAACAGGTTCACTGGTGTCTAGGCCGATGGGTTTTTTTGACGAAATTTTTCCTCAACTCAATATCAGCATAAAATCACAATCCGGTAAGCTCCCGCTACATATCCAGGGGCCACTTCAGCCAGCTACAATTGAAGTGGATGGCAGTCTCAGTTCTCAATTCCTTACAGGATTGCTGATGGCCTATTCTGCCTCCGGA
>JBDLUZ010000133.1:0-5663 GCA_039805045.1 Bacteroidota bacterium
AACCCACAACCCACAACTGACAACCCACAACCTGCATCCGACAACTCACAACCCACAACCAACAACTGATCATTTTCAATTTAAGACCATGAATAAGGTAATCAACATCAACTTTCAGGGCAGGGTGATTCCTATTGAAGAACCAGCATATGAAGAGTTAAAGAAGTATATAGAAAGTCTCCGTACCCATTTTGCCAACGAAGAGGGCCGGGAAGAAATCATCAATGACATTGAGAACCGCATTGCGGAGCTCTTCAGTGAAAAACTCAAAGCCACCGGTACTAATTTCATCAGTGAAGCCCATGTTGCTGCAATTATTGCCAGCATTGGGCGTCCTGAGCAGTTTGAAGAGCTGTCAATTGACGATAGTGCCAAAAGCAATACTTCATCCGGCAATTCCGGGGAGAAAAAGCCATACACCGAATATCCTTCATCAAGGGGATCACTCTACAGAAATGAAAACGACAAAATGCTGGGTGGTGTCTGTAGCGGTATCGGGGCATACCTGAAGATTGACACAACATTAGTGCGGGTACTTTTTGCCCTGCTGGCAGTTGGGGCTTTCGGAACAGGATTGGTCTTATACATTGTTTTGTGGGCAATTTTACCTTCCAGGTATTTGAGTCCGATTGCAGTAACCCGCAAACTCTACCGAGACCCAGAGCAGAAAGTGATTGGGGGTGTGTGCAGTGGAATTGCACAGTATTTCAATATTGCAGTTTGGATACCCCGACTGATTTTTGTGGTACCGCTGGTAGTAGGTATCCTCAAACTTCCATTCGCTATTCTGTTTATTCCATTTGCTGCATCTATTTCAGGAACCATGTTTTTTATCTACATCATCCTATGGATTGTGGTACCTAAAGCTGTAACGGCCTCTGAACGGCTTGAAATGAAGGGCCAGCGGGTAGATCTGGAGTCTATTAAAAATAAAGTGCAGGATGAAATGCAGGGTGTTAAAAAGCATGTCAGTGAAAATGCTTCAGCCTGGAAGAATAACATTGAAACCAAAGTAAACGAGTGGGGTAAGGAAGTCAATGAATCCGCTGCAGGTTTTGCCAATCAGACTGGTCCTGCTGCGCGGAAATCGGGAAATGCTTTTGTGCGGTTTATAGTCGGACTATTTAAAGTAGCTATATTCTTCGTGCTGGGTATCATATCAATCTCATTGTTTGCCGCACTGATCGGATTGGTTGCAGGCGCCAATGTACTCATGCCCCTGCGTGGTTTCATAGCAGAAGGTGAGGCGTTGCATTGGTATGCCTGGGGAACATTGATTCTCTTCATCATAGTTCCAATCATCGCAATCATCCAGTGGTTGGTCAGGTCTATAATCGGACACAAAACAAAATCAAATGTCATAGGCATAACACTGGGTTCTCTCTGGGCATTTGGCTGGGTGGCAGTGGTGATGCTGGTGGCAACAGTATCAAAACAATTCAAAAGGCCAGGCTCCATTCAAAATGAAGTGGCCATTGTGCAGCCAAGCACTGGAAAACTGAAAATTGATTTCAGGGAAGCCGATGGCAATTATTATCCTTTGGATTTGGATTGGGACAGTGACTTTGATTTCAAAAGGGATGTAGACGGCATCATGCTTTCCCGCAATGAGGATTCCTTGCTTTTGTCTAATATCAGGGTAAAACTGGAAAAGAGTCGTGATGACCAATTTCATGTAACGGTAATTAAACGTGCCAGGGCGGAGTCTCCCATAGCGGCAGAGGGATATGCTGAACAGATCAGTTATACCATCACCCAGCAAGACAGTCTGCTCAGTCTTCCCATAGCTTTTCCTATCACCAAAAACACTCATTTCAGGAATCAGCAGGTTCTTGTTGAAATTCAGGTACCCGTGGGTAAAGAAATCTACATAGATGACAAGGCCGATCAGCTCAGCTGGTATTCGGTAAGAAGTGGCACCCGTGGGTTGAATATCAGTATTGACCATGATTATGATGAGGAAGACTCTTGGAGGACAGGTGTTTGGTATATCATGCAGGAAGGTGGCATTGAGAAAAAGTACAAGGATTCAGAAACCCGTGAAGAGTCTATGGAACGATTGGAAAAAAGTATCAGGGAGAAAATCCGCGAAGAAAATATGAAAGTGGAAGAGATGAAAATCGACATCAAACCCAATGGAGATACCACTATAGATGTATCGGTAAAAGACATTGCTTTGTTTGATGAAAAAGAATATCAGGATGATGCAGCTGTTTCAACATCCAGACCAGTACACAAATTATTGCTTGGTGCCTTTAACCTGCTAAAAATGGGTCATTAACTTCCCATTTCTGTCAATTCTCTGACTTTGATTATTTTCATATTCAAATGGAAAGTAATTGAAGCAGAGAATTGACATTCTAGATAGTTTGCGTGGCATGGCTGCATCAATCGTTGTATTCCATCATGTGCATGCGCAATTCAATGCCTTATTTCCTGCACCATCTACCCGATTAGGTAGCATACTTGATACGGTTTCCGGACTCAATGTAATGGCGGTGCTCTTTTTCTTTTTGATTTCAGGTTTCAGCATTGCTTTGAGTGTTGCCGGTAATTTGGGATGGACAAATAAAGACATCAACCATTACCTGTACAGAAGATTCAGGCGAATAGTTCCTTTGTATCTCATCGCACTGGTGCTTACAGCTTTGTGCGGTATTCCTGGTGGTTTGATTTATACAAAGTCCGCCTATGGGTTAACATCACTGGCCGGCAACCTCCTGTTTCTGCAGTGTTCAGATGCTTATGCAGGCAATTGGTTTCTCCCATATGGTGGAAATGGTCCGCTCTGGACACTTTCTTTTGAATTGTGGTTTTATCTCTTCCTTCCTGCAACCCTGCTGATGCTTCGTCAATTCTTACCACAAAAATGGCAACAGGAGTCATTGCTTGATGCCGGTTTTTTGGTGGCATGGTTATTTTCCCTTGGATGCATCTGGTTCAACAAACAGTTTTTTTTGCCCTGGATTGCTTTTGGAACACTATTCGTTGTTTGGTATGCTGGTTTTTGGATTGGGTCAGTTTACCTCCGAAAAACGATGACTATCCAGCACTTAATTTTCTTAGCCGCAGGTACAGCTTTCCACATTTTTTTATCCACCCGCGTACGTTCTTCCAATCTGGCATACCTGACATATGCAGGAGTGATTGCCTGCTTCGTTATGATGGGATGTATGATTCCTGATTATTTTAAAGCGTTGTTGAGCATTGTGCAAAAACTCGTTAACACCTTGTTCCGCAGAATCGGACAATCAAGCTATGCGCTTTACCTTTTTCATTTTCCACTGCTTGAACTTTCCAAGAGATATTTCCCCTCTTCAGCAACAGCACTGGTATTTACCCTTGCCATTACACTCGTATTTTCTGCAGTGGCTGAAGACTGGTTGAGGCATAAAAAACTGCTTTTTTTCAAAAGAAATTATATGCCATCTTTGCAGGCATGAAATCGACTCCGTTTACCTCTTTTCATATTGCGCTCGGCGCCAAAATGGCTGAATTCGCTGGTTACAACATGCCCATCTCCTATTCAGGCATCAATGATGAACACCATGCAGTAAGGAATAATGCAGGTGTTTTTGATGTGAGCCACATGGGCGAATTCATACTCAAAGGGGAAGGCGCCCTTCCGCTTATCCAACAGATTGGTTCCAATGATGCTTCAAAGCTGGTTCAGGGACAAGCCCAGTACAGTTGTCTCACCAACCAGAATGGCGGCATTGTAGATGACATGCTGGTTTATTGCGTTGAGCCTGGAAAAGTATATATGTTGGTAGTGAATGCTTCCAATATCCAGAAAGACTGGGATTGGATCCAACAGTTCAATAGCGGTGACGTGGAGATGCACAATATTTCTGACAAAACCTGTCTGCTTGCTGTACAGGGACCGCAAGCAACCCGCATACTACAGCCACTCACTGAAATGGACATCCTGAATCTGAAGTATTACACTTTTGTGAAAGGCCGCTTTGCCGGTGTGGACAATGTGCTGGTAAGTGCAACAGGCTATACCGGTGCAGGTGGTGTGGAAATCTATTTTGAAAATGAAGGTGATGCCGCTGAAAAAATCTGGAAAGCCATCTTTGAGGCTGGCGCAGAAGCTGGCATCAAACCAATCGGTTTGGGTGCAAGGGATACGCTGAGACTTGAAAAAGGGTATTGCCTCTACGGCAACGATATTGATGATTATTCAACCCCACTTGAAGCCGGATTGGGTTGGATCACCAAATTCACTAAAACATTTACAGCATCAGAATATCTACAGAAACAAAAGGCAAAAGGTGTTGAAAAGCAGCTTGTAGGTTTTGAAATGATTGACCGCGGTATTCCCCGCCATGACTATAAAATCAGGGATCTTGAAGGTAACCTGATTGGACGTGTTACATCCGGAACACAATCCCCCACACTGAACAAAGGCATTGGCATGGGTTATGTGCTCAGGGAACATGCAAGTCCGGGTTCCGAAATCTATATTGATATCCGAGACAAGCAAATAAAGGCCGTAGTAGCACAACTGCCATTTGTAAAATAAATCCTGTTCATGACAGCTCCCTCCAGAAACTTATATACCTGTCTTTCTCCTGCATTACTAAACCTCTATGACCTTAGCAACAGTGTGGTGGTTATTATCGATGTATTGAGGGCTACTTCTACCATTGCTACGGCATTGTACAATGGCGCTCAATGTGTGATTCCGGTGGCGAGCGTGCCACGTTGCATTGAAATCGGACAGGAAACGGGTGGTATTACCGCCGGTGAACGTGATGGCAGGGTGGCTGAGGGACTGACCTATGGCAATTCACCTTTTGAATATCCACGTGAGTTCATAGCAAACAAGATACTGGTGCTGACTACCACCAATGGCACCAAATTGCTACACATGGCGCTGGATAATGGCGCACCCGAAATCATCACTGGTTCTTTTCCCAACCTAGGAGCAGTATGCAACTACTTGTTGACATCAGGAAGGGATGTGGTGTTGGGATGTTCAGCTTGGAAAGACCGTGTTAATATGGAAGACACCCTTTTTGCAGGTGCAGTGGTCAACCGGATCAAATCCCACTTTAATATCCATTGTGATGCTTCCAAAATGGCGGAGGGACTATACCTCGAAGCGGGAGAGAACCGTTTTGAATTCATGCGGGAGCGCGGTGCTACCCATTATCACCGCCTCATGAATTACGGATTGGAAAAGGACATCCGCTACTGCCTCGAAGCAGACGGTGCCAATGTTTTGCCCATCTTCCGGGGAGACAGGCTGGTTATTTCATAATGCCCAGCAGTTTTTCCATGTTTTCATTCCGGATCATGTATTTCTGGTAGCGCCTGTCTTCTTCGGAACGAATTCTTTCTACCAGAAGCAGATCTTCACCAGTCAGCACTTTGAATTTATGGTTTACCCTGCTGATGGCTTCTGTCCGGATTTTTTTCTGAACTTCGATGGTTTTCTTGCCAATGCCGAGCATGGCATTGATATCTTCTACCGATCCATATTTCCTGGAAAGAGTCGCCTCATGTATAAATCGGATGACCGCCAGCTCACCTTCAGTAAACTGATTGGATTGTTCAGCTTCTTCTTCGTTGAAGAGTATGGCAGAGATACTGACCGCTTTTCCTGCTATTTTAAGCCTTGATTTTTTCCACTGGTAAAATCCGGTTAATCCGGC
>JBDLUZ010000134.1:0-5633 GCA_039805045.1 Bacteroidota bacterium
ATTGCTGTTGAAAACAGCGATGCTTTTTTTGTCCATGCTGGCCATGAAACGTTTTCTGTTCTCGGTGAATATGTTGGGGTCTATCAGTTCTGAATGCATGTTAATATTTTATACCGTAAAGATAAAGAACGTTGCCTAACGATCCGACTTAAAAAAATCCTTCATCTGCAAAACTGTAATATCCGTCTGTGCTTACGATGATGTGATCCAGTACCTGAATGTCGAAGTACCTGGCTGCATTTCTGATTTTGATAGTCAGTTCTTCATCAGCCCTCGACGGTCTTAGATTTCCTGAGGGGTGGTTATGACAGAGTATGATGCTTACTGCATCTTCCTCAAGCGCTTTTTTCAGGATTATCCTGGGGTCGGCAACAGTTCCAGTCATGCCCCCGCTGCTGATGATTTCAAAGTGCCTGATGCGGTTGGCCCTGTTCAGGAACAATACGGCAAACACTTCATGCGGAAGGTCCATCAGCATAGCCTGCAGGTACTTGGCAACCGAGGCACTTCCATTGATGGTTTCCGTCTGCAGGTGTTCGGATGCCATCCTGCGCCGACCAAGCTCCAAGGCTGCCTGGATGATAACAGCTTTTGCCAGTCCAATACCCTTTGTTTTCATGAGCTCCCTGGTGGATAGCCTGGCGAGGTCGTTCAGCCTGTTTTTGCTTCTGGTAATCAATTCTTGTGCCAGATCCATGGCAGACTTTTCTTTTGTTCCATTCTGAATCAGAATGGCAAGCAATTCCCCATCAGTAAGGGATGAGGCTCCTCTCAGCTTCAGCTTTTCTCTTGGCCGGTCTGCCGATGCCAGATTTTTGATGCTCCTGTTCTCTTGTTTTGTCTCACAATCTGCTTGGTTTCTCTTTTCTCTTCCTTCCTCTTGTTTCATTTCCTTCAGTTTTTATCTTTTTAAAGTATCTTTGCGCCTTCAAAATATTTCATATGCAACGCAATGGTCCTTCCTGCAAGGTTTTCTCCGGCACCAGTTCCCAGTATCTTGCCGAGCAGATTGCAGCCTCCAGTGGTGGCACACTCGGTAAAATCAGCATACAGAAATTCAGTGACGGAGAAATCCAGCCAATATTCCTCGAAAGTATACGAGGTGATTATGTTTTCCTCGTGCAAAGCACGTTTGCGCCGGGTGATAATCTCATGGAATTGCTGTTAATGATCGATGCAGCGAAGCGTGCTTCTGCTTATAAGATCATTGCTGTGATGCCTTATTTCGGTTATGCAAGGCAAGACAGAAAGGATAAACCTCGCGTGGCCATCGGTTCCAAGATGGTGGCGAACATCCTCACAGCTGCTGGCGCAGACAGGGTTATTACCATGGATTTACACGCACCTCAGATACAGGGATACTTTGACATACCGGTTGATCACCTGGACAGTTCTGCAATTTTTATTCCTTATATAAGAGATCTGCAGCTGGAAAACCTTACCTTTGCCGCCCCTGATGTGGGAAGTGCGAACAGAATCCGGGAAGTTGCCAGCTATTTCAATGTGGAAATGGTAATCTGTGACAAACACCGGAAGCGTGCAAATGAAATTTCCAGCATGGTTGTCATTGGTGATGTGGCTAACAGGGATGTGGTGCTGATTGATGATATCTGTGATACGGCGGGTACGCTCACAAAAGCTGCAAAGCTGTTGAAAGACAAGGGTGCCAGAAGTGTGAGAGCGCTTTGTACACATCCTGTCTTGAGTGGAAATGCTTATGTGAATATCGAGAACAGTGTGCTTGAAGAGCTTGTTGTTTGCGACACCATTCCGCTCAGGGGACGGTCATCAAAATTGAAGGTTTTAAGTGTTGCGCAACTGTTCGGTGCTGCCATCAGAAACGCCTATGAAAACCAAAGTATCACGAGTCTTTTCATCCACTCACAGATGAGAAACAAGTGATCAGAATTAGTCATTTTTTAAACACTATACAATGAAGACAATTACAATCGAAGGAAAATTGAGGACCGCAACCGGCAAAACAGCCGCCCGCCAGCTGCGCTCTCAAGACCTGGTACCTGGTGTAATTTACGGGGGTGCGACCGAAGTAAATTTTTCAGTTCCTGCCATTGCGCTTAAGCCTTTCATCTACACACCTGATTTTCAGCTGATTCAGGTTAATGTAGAAGGTAAATCTTACACTTGCATCCTGAAGGATCTGCAGTTCAACAAGGTGACAGACAAACTTACGCACATCGACCTGCTCGAGCTGGTTGAAGGCAAGAAAGTTACAGCCACCATCCCGCTTAAGTTTGTGGGTGCATCCGTTGGTGTAAAAGCCGGTGGTAAGCTTGAACTGAGACTTAAATCTGTGAAGGTAAAAACACTGCCAAACTTCCTCAGGGAAAATATTGAAGTGGATATCACCAACCTGGAATTGAATGCCAATATTCGTGTTCAGGATATCTTATCTGAAAATTATGAAATCCTCAACTCTCCAAGGATTCCAATTGCCTCAGTAACCATGACACGTCAATTGAAACAGGAAGAAGCTGCAACAGCACCTGCTAAGAAAAAATAAGCTTTATAGCATATCTTTGAAGCCCCGTGTAGAGATCACGGGGCTTTTTTTATGAATAAGTTCCTGATTGTTGGTTTGGGTAATATAGGTGCCGAGTATGAGCATACCAGGCATAATATTGGTTTTGATATATTGGATGCATTTGCTGCTGCCCATAAAAGTAGTTTTTCAGTTGAAAGACTTGCATTCAAGGCCGAAGTTGCCATCAAAGGAAAAAAAATTATCTGTATTAAGCCAACCACGTACATGAATCTGAGTGGAAAAGCCGTCAAATATTGGCTTGACAAAGAGAGAGTCGATAATGACCACCTCTTGGTTCTGGTAGATGAACTTGCCGTTCCGCTTAATAAGCTGAAAATCAAGCCTGCCGGAAGTGATGGTGGTCACAATGGATTGAAGAGCATTCAGGAATTACTGGGTACTGTTCAATATCCAAGGCTCCGTTTTGGCATAGGAAACGATTTTCCCAAAGGTCGACAGATAGACCATGTTTTGGGCAAATGGAAGGCGTCGGAAGAAGAGGTGATTCAGCAGAAAATCACACGTTGTATCCAGGCTATTGAAGAGTTTGTGCTTCTTGGACTTGAAAAAACCATGGCACAGGTCAATAATCTTGAATTCTAACCTGTTTCTTCTTATTTTCGGCAAAACGATTCTTTTCCTGCCATGACTGATTCTATTCAACCGTATAAAAACCTTGAAACAATGAAATTTTTGTGCATTGGACGAAATTATGTGGAGCATGCCAAAGAGTTGGGCAATGAAGTACCTGATGAACCGGTTATTTTCATGAAGCCTAAGTCTGCTATGCTGCAGCCAAACAGTCCATTTTACTATCCTGAATTCACCAATGAGCTTCATTATGAGTGTGAGTTGATTCTGAGGATTTCCAAGAATGGAAAATATATCAATGAGCGCAATGCCTCAAAATACTACGATGCCATTTCAGTTGGAATTGACTTCACCGCAAGGGATGTGCAGTCTGAGCTGAAGAAGAAAGGATTGCCATGGGAAAAAGCCAAAGCCTGGGATGGCTCAGCCATTTTGGGAAACTGGCAGCCAATTGGTGAGGCTTTCAAAAAAGATGATATCCGCTTTAAAATGCTTAAAAACGGACAAACCGTGCAGGATGGACATTCTGCCGATATGATTCATGATTTCGACAAAATCATTGCGCATATCTCAAATTATTTTTCATTGAATATCGGGGATGTGATTTTTACCGGAACACCTAAGGGCGTAGGAGAGTGTGTTGTGGGCGATGAGCTGGAAGGATTTCTTGGCACCGATTCTATGTTTAAACTCATTGTTCAGTAGCAAAATATTTCGTAGCTTATGGATTCATCCAATCATAAGCTTATGAAAATATCATTTCACGGTGCTTCTCGGTGTGTTACAGGTTCCAAACACCTGTTGACCTTGCAAAATGGCAAGAAGATCCTGCTTGATTGTGGCATGTTTCAAGGCATGGGCAAGGAAACCGATGCGCTGAACAGGCATTGGGGATTTGAACCCAGTGACATCGATTACCTTATTCTTTCTCACGCACATATTGACCACAGTGGTCTGATTCCCAGATTGGTTAGTGATGGGTTTACAGGGAAAATTTTTTGTACCCCTGCAACAAGGGAACTAACCGCTGTTTTGCTGGAAGATTCTGCAGGTATCCAGGAAGATGAAATAAAGTACGTTAACAAGAAGCGAAAAGCAGCGGGACAGCCACCGCTCAAGCCTTTATATACCACAGAGGAAGCTCATAAGGCCATAGATCAGTTTCATGCTGTTGATTATAATCTTTGGTTTAAGCTGGAGGATGGACTTGAATTACAATATACTGATGCCGGACATATTATAGGAAGTGCTGCTGTTCACCTGAAAGTTTATGAAGGTGGAAGCCAGCGTCAGCTGACCTTTAGCGGGGATGTGGGCAGATTCAGGGATGCCATCCTGAAATCGCCGGCAACATTCGAACAGGCAGATTTCATTATCCTTGAATCCACTTATGGTAACTCCCTTCATGACCTGCATAATCCCACACCCGACCATTTGTTGGAGTGGATTGAAAAAACCTGTCTGAAAAAAAAGGGTAAGCTGATCATCCCTGCCTTCAGTGTGGGACGTACCCAGGAGTTGTTGTTTGCCCTGAATCAGCTTGAACTGGAAAGGCGATTACCAGAACTCGATTATTTTGTGGATAGTCCGCTCAGCGTTCATGCTACGCAGATCGTGAAAAAATATCCGCATGATTTTAATACCAGAATTCAGAAGGTATTGGAAAAGGATGAGGATCCTTTTCAGTTTGCCGGACTACAGTTCGTAAAAACTGTTGATGAGTCAAAATTGCTCAATTTCCGCAATGAACCTTGTGTAATTATTTCTGCCAGTGGAATGGCTGATGCCGGAAGGGTTAAACACCACATCAGTAACAACATAGAGAATTCAAGAAACAGTATCCTCATGACGGGCTATTGTGAGCCCCATTCGCTTGGCGCACGACTGCTTTCAGGGAAAAAGGAAGTAAATATTTATGGGGTTGCCCATGAGGTTCATGCAGAGGTGGGTAGTATCAGGAGTATGAGTGCCCATGGAGATTATGAAGACCTATCGCAGTTCCTCTCTTGCCAGGATCCCAAAGCTGTAAAAAAGCTTTTCCTCGTACATGGAGAATATGAAGTTCAGGTTGATTTCAGGGAGAGACTGTTGCGAAAAGGCTTTATGGATGTGGAAATTCCCGAGTTGCATCAGGAAATCGGCTTGGGCTGATTTCCTGATGCCGCCCTCTTGTCACCTGTCACTCGTCACTTGTCACTTGTCCCTCTTCCCTCGTCCCTCGTGCCTTGTGCCTTGTATTATATCACCAATCCCCGCCTGCGCCGCCGCCGCCGAAGCTGCCTCCGCCGAAGCCACCAAAGCCTCCGCTGCTGCTGCTACCAGAGCTGCCTCCCCAATGTCCTCCGCCAGTAGGGAAATACATGAATCCGCCACCCCTGCGGTATCCGCCACCGCCACCACCGCCTCTGCGTTTCAATACACTCAAGATGATGACTACCAAGATGATGATGAAAATGGCAGGAATGCCTTCTTTGTCGTCTTTTGACCTGTAGTTTTCCGG
>JBDLUZ010000135.1:0-5619 GCA_039805045.1 Bacteroidota bacterium
ATCGCGCCAGGTGGTCTGATCATGGTCTGTTGGAAAGCCTTCAAAAGGCTGATTTTCAGCCAGTACAATTTCGGGAGCCAGTTTAAAATCAAAATTCCCCGTTTTCCCAGCCACCCCTGCGCTGATCAGTTGCTGGTAGCCAGGCATAGGCAGGAAAGCTCCGTCATTCCAGGTATAGGGATGATGACCGATGTATTGCTGGTGTATCACCAGTTCGGTGGGTTTGAAGATGGATTCGGTAATGATTTTAGGAGAACGGTAAGATTTGATCCTGCGTTGGGGGAAGTGAAGCAGGTCTTTACCATCCAGTTCGATGTAAGAAAGCGTCTGGAGGTTACCGTCAAGGAAGGGTCTGATGAGTCCGGATGCCGGCAGACTGGTATCTGAAAGCAGGAGTCCGTTGCGTTGGTAGGCTTCCATAGGATCGCCCACAACCTGGGCTCGGAGATCTGACTGCAGTAAAATGCAGATACAGCAAGCCATCAGGCTTTTAAAAAAATAGGAAAAGGACATTGGATCAGAGGTGGTTTTTCCTGTTGCGCAGGACGAAAAAAAGATAGATTAGCAAACTTACGGATTCTATGTAAAAAGGATAAAACCCAAGGTATGTTGTTTTTAGTCCGAGATGTGTAAATACTGCCCCGGAAGCAGAGAATAAAAGAACGATAATTCCTGCTACCAGGTAGTCATTAAACCTGTTTTCCATCAACAGCTCCATGATGTTGAGTGCGTTAAGCGCAATCAGGAGGGGTACCAGGCTTATCATGCGCAGCAGTTGACCAGACAAGGCTATGAATTCTGCTGATTTTTCTTTTCCTCCCAATAGAAAGAGTCTTACCAGTTCTTCTGAAAAAAAGAAAAGTACAGCAGCGGCAAACAGAGATAAGATGCTTATAACGATGTTGTGTTTGCTGCGGAGGGTCTTCCAGGTACCAAAACCTGTGTGGTGTGCTGAAGTTGCGATAGGAATAAATGATGCATTGTAGGAGCTCACAACCAGCCTGATACTACCCACTACCTTGTCAATGAACCCGTACGCCGATAGAAATACAGGAGAAGCTACACCTGATATTGAAAAAAGAAAAACAGATTGCTGGAGGTGAACAGTCATGTTGTTGGCAACAACCGGAATCTGGGTTCGCATCGTGTGCCACGTGTCTGCGGAAAGTTTCAGTGAAACCCCCAACCCCTCTCGTTTTTTGATAATAGCGAGCATGATCAGGTTAAGTATAATCATGGTAATTCCCGGAACCATTAAAGCAAGCTCGACCAGTTGCTGTTCATTTCGGCAGAGCCAGATTACAAAGAAGGTGATGAATTTGAAAAAGAAATTCAGAATCACATAAATTTTCATCTGCTGAAAAGCAATGAGGTAAAAGAGCGGACTCAGGAATTCAGCGATGATGAGCAGAAAACTCAAGAGAAAATAATTACCAAGTGAGTTGGCAAAACCCAGAAAAACTGAAACAAGCATGCTAATCAAAAGAGGCAGGATCCTGATAGCAAATGCCTGCATATAAATCTTACGAAGTCGAGGCCCGTCATTATCCATGCTGGCACGCTGCAAATCAATGATTGTAGCCTGATTGGTTCCGAAGTTAACGAGTATTCCTGCCAGAGAAGCAAAAGAAAGTGCCAAAAAATAAGCCCCTACAGACAGCGCATCTGCATGGTTAATCAGAACAGGTAGCAATAAAAGCTGAGCAAGCAGGTTGGTTATCTGCATGAAAAAAATACCGGAAAAAGGAAAAAGAGATTTGATGGTGTTCTATTAAAACTTAGTCGATATTGAGCACTTTGATTCGCAGGCTGCCCATCGACCAGGATTCATCGCAAAGCGGACTGGCTACATTGGTCTGAACGAGGTTATCCCGAAAGCTTACTACCACTTCATCCCTTGCATGTGGGAATGTCTTTACAATCCGATAAATGGATGAAACAGACTGGACAGCAGTAAAACATGCGCCACCTGTGATTTGATAAGCTTCGGTGAGTGGTGGATTGTTGATGATGCCATAATCTCCGGGGTAAGACTGAAACAAACAATAAAGCGCGTTACACGGAGAATTTGAGAAAGTGGCGTTAACCAGCGATGTGCCGTCAGCCGTCATCGACCAAACATCCGGTCCGTCTATCCCTGCAATATTGTTATTTCCATCCCAACTGTCGTGAAAATAGGGCTGGGCTTCAATCTGAATGGCATTATGCTTCGGGAGGTTCTTTACGGTTACAGTAAAACCACCTTTGTTGTAACGGCCTATAAAAAATTGTCCGTTTACATTGTAAAGCAAAGCACCTGATGCATTGTCAACCTTTCCGCCTTTGAATTCATTGTCATAAACCAAGGTTTCTGCAGGAAATTGTTTTTCGCATGAGGTTGCAAGGAAGGTGAGGATGGCTAGGAAGGATATTGGAAATTTCATGATTAGTGTGATACATTTTTAGACATCAAAACGCTGGTAAAAGTTTTGATGATGATTTGCAGGTCAAAAAAAATATTTTTACGGTTAAGGTATTCCTTTTCAAAACGCACTTTCTCTTCAATGGAGATTTCATCACGACCATTTACCTGGGCCCATCCCGTGATGCCAGGTTTTAATTTATCAACACCAGCTGCAACACGCAAAGCCATCAAATCATCCTGATTGTATAAAGCCGGTCTGGGACCAACAAAAACCATATCTCCTTTGATGATGTTGATGAGGTTGGGGAGTTCATCCAAACTTAATTTACGGATGATTTTACCAATGCGCAGCAGGTATTTTGCCGGATCACCCAAAAGATGGGTAGCCACGTTAGGCGTGCTTTTTTTCATACTCCTGAATTTATAAATCTGGAAGAATGAATAGTTTTTGCCAACGCGTTTTTGTTTGAAAAATACAGGAAAGCCATCTTCCATGAAAATGAGTAAACCCACGATGATGAAGACCGGAGAAAACAATAAGATTAAAAAAAGTGCTGCAACTCTGCTAATCATTGCTGAATAATTTAAATCCTTTCACTACGGGAGTAGGATTCCATCCAAATGAAACCCTGGCTTTTGCATCGCTGAATGTGAGGGATGTGGTTATTTTTCTAAGTTTTAAAGAATTGATGGGTGCTTTATGACCAATAATATCGCCAAGTTTTGCCAGCAACAATGCCAGGAAATAAGGAATATTCGGTACAAATGACCTGTTTAAAATCTTTGCCATTAGCCGGCTCAAATCCATAAAAGTTGGATGTTCTCCATCTGTAAGGTTATAGGTTCCACCTGTTTGAGCTGCACTGATCAGAAAGCTGCCAATATCTTCAGCAAGCACAACACTCTTCTTTGCCTTACCCCCACCGATATTGAAATAAAACCCTTTTTGCAATCCCTTCAGCATAAAACCTAAGTTTCCTGGTGGGTTTGGTCCTGCTATCAATGGGAGCCTTAGGATGGTACACTGCACTTGATGTAGCGTGCACCACTCTTTTACCAGCATTTCTGCTGCAATCTTACTTTTCCCGTAAGGGTCTGTTGCAGCTAGCGGAGCATCTTCAGTGATGTCTAATCCCGTTTCGAGCCCATATACACTCACTGAACTGATGAATACAAAATACTTGGGGAGGATTCTCTTTTCGAGCCCTGCAAGCAGGTTAGCAGTACCCTGAACATTGACCTGTTGAAACAGATTTATTTCAGCATCTCCCCGCGGAACCAAGTGAGCCTGACCCGCTGCGTGCACAACCAATTCAAAATCCTGATTAAATACCGGTATTGTTCTGGCCAGATCAGCCAAGATATCCGCATTGGACCGGCCAAGTGATGTAACCCGATGAGCCTGAAGACGAAGCTGCAGCGCTCTTCCCAGAAATCCATTCGCACCTGTAAGTAAGATCTCCATAAAAGAGGCGCCTATTGTAGGGCGGCTTTATATTTTTGGAGGATGATATCCTGTGTAAAATGCGCCAATACAAATTGGCGGGCTGTCTCACCTTTTTGGCTGATGAGTTGACCTGGTTGAAGATCAGCCAGAAGGGCTTTTATAGCTTCCCCATCTTTCCAGCTAAAACTCCATCCTATATCATTTTGTTGCACATAGTTATCGATTTCAGAACCCACATCTCCAATATAGAAGACTGCTTTACCGGCAGACATGATGTTATAAACCTTGGATGGAATTCCCAAGCCGTACATGCCTTCACTCAATGTTACCAGTCCAATATCACAGCTGTTCAGGAAAGTCTGTTGTTCTCCGCGTGGCTTGGAGTCAAAGAAAAATACATTTTCGATATGATTCGATTGAACATACCTTTCAAGGATTTTCTTATGCGCACCGTCGCCAATGATGATTAGAACCAGAGAGGGGTTTGCTGCCTGCCTGAATAATTTAATAAATTCTTCCAGCCCTTGAACCCTTCCAATATTGCCAGCGAACTCGAGTACAATTTTACCATCAAGATTCATATTGAAATAGGCATTTCTATCAATAGCAGGCTCAGGTTTTATATTGTTATGATCCGCCCAATTCTGAATGATGGAAATTTTACTTGTTTCAATCCCCTTTGCTATAAATCTTTCAGCCATATCTTTTCCCAGGCAGATAAGTGAATCTGCTTGTCTGTAACTGAAATTGAAAAATGATAAAGAAAATTTATACAAAAATGAATCCGCCTTTAAGGCACTTGCCGCAACTGCATTTTCAGGAAATACGTCGTGCATGATTATAGAATACCGGAATTTTTTGATTTTTCTCAGTAATCCCACCAAAACGATAAGCGTGGGTGGATTGGTTACAACCACTACGGAATCTCCCCTCTTTATTTTAAAAAGTATTCTGAAAAAAACTGCCCAGGTAAAGAGGATAAAAACCAGCAACCTGTTTCTCAGCCTGTTTTTATCCAATGCAGGCGTGTCAACACGCATGATATTGATGTTGCCATTCAGTTTATTACTGGCATTAAGACTTTTGGACTGGTATTCAGCGTTTCCGCAAATTACATTGACTGTCTGGTTTTCAGACAATGTTTCTGCAATTTTGGTCATCACATATCCTGTTGATGTTTCATCAGGATAGAAGACTTGCGATATGATCCAGGTCACTGACATTATTGAATATTTAGGATAAGAAAAGGCATTATTCAGACCAAACGGTACGTTTGATATAATCTACATAGCTGATTATGATACGCACCATCTTTTCAGAAACGTTCGGCATGCTGTAATCTGCTACCCTGCGGAAAACACGTTCTTTCCTATTCATAGAAGCGAGTTGTTCCAGTCCCTGCAGGATTCTGTCTCGGTTGAATCCTACCATCATCACAGCTGCTTCCTCCATCGCTTCTGGTCTTTCATGTGCTTCTCTAATGTTCAAAGCGGGGAAGTTAAGGATTGAAGATTCTTCAGAGATGGTTCCGCTATCAGACAACACAGCAAAGGAATGCATTTGCAAGGCATTGTAATCATTGAAACCCAATGGCTTCAGGAACTGTATATTATCTCTTACCGCGAGGTTTTTAGATTCGAGCATTTTACGGGTACGAGGATGGGTGCTTACGATGATGGGAAAACCGTAGCGGTCGCTGATGAGGTTCAACGTTTCGATGAAGCTGTTGAATTTCTCATTGCTGTTTACATTTTCTTCCCGGTGGCAG
>JBDLUZ010000136.1:0-6134 GCA_039805045.1 Bacteroidota bacterium
TCAAAATCAACCCAAACTTTTGTGCTGCTGTCTGCCCTGCGCTGCCTGTGTTTATCGTAGAGTTTGACATAAAGCAGGTTATTGGTTTCATTTCTCAGTTCAAGTGGATAAGAAACACTGTCTTTAACAACCCTGTTGCGGCTACCGAGGGTAATCCTGATCTTGCGTACAGTTCCTGCAGCAATATTGGCATCACCAAGTTTTGTTTCTACACCATTTCTCAGGCTGAGAATATCAATGATGGCCGGTGTGAAGCTGATATCAACCCACTCACCATAACCGTCTTTCCTTTTCTCATGGTCATCCCTGTCGTCATCGTCTTTTCCATGGTCATCCCTGTGTTTGTGCAGCGAATCATTGTCTACCTTCACTTCAACTTTCGTGATGTCTATGAATACAGAATCATACTCACCCGGACCATCGGTCAGGTAAACAGATAGGTTACCGCTGGAAGCGTTTACACCATTTTTTGTACAGGCCGTCAGAAATACTGCCAAAGCCAACACCAGGGAAGCCAGGCCAAGGAAAAGTTTGTTTGTCTTCATACTATTGATTTTTTAGGTTTAGTTTCAGTGGGTATCGTAACCCTTACGAACCTATAGATAGACTTCAATACATCAGGTTTAATCAAATTTTCCCTTTAGGATAACTTTAACAGCCAATCAATTTTCAGGTCGTCCAACAACTGATTTGCAGTAACTTGCACCCATGTACAAGTACCTGGAAGAACTCAACCCGCCTCAGCGGGAAGCTGTGGAATACCTGAATGGTCCGCTCATGATTATTGCCGGTGCAGGAAGCGGAAAAACCAAAGTGCTCACTACCCGTATTGCCCACCTGATGGCCAATGGGGTAGATTCGTTCCGGATTCTGGCATTGACCTTTACCAACAAGGCGGCCCGGGAAATGAAGGAGCGTGTGGAAAAAATCCTAGCCAACAGGGAATCCAATAACCTGTATATTGGTACATTTCACAGCGTCTTTGCCCGAATCCTGCGTACAGAAGCCACAAGGGTTGGATATCCTTCAAGCTTTACCATATATGATACGGACGATGCCAAAAGTGTACTCAAAACGGTTATCAACGAGCTGCACCTGGATGATAAAATTTATAAACCTGCAGTAGTTTACAACAGGATTTCCAGTGCCAAAAATGCGCTTATCACTGCGGAGGAATATGCAGCTGATTACGGACTGATGCAGGAGGATGCCCGTGCAAACAGGCCGGCCATCTCTCAGATATATTCAGCCTATGCCAAAAGGTGTTTCAAAAACGGAGCCATGGATTTTGATGACCTGCTCCTGCAGTTTTACCTGATCCTCAAGCATCATCCCGATGCCTTACACAAATACCAACACAAATTCAGCCATATCATGATCGATGAGTACCAGGATACCAATCCGGCTCAGTACGAGATTGTTAAACTCCTGGGAGCGGCACATGAAAATGTATGCGTGGTGGGTGATGATGCACAATCCATCTATGCCTTTCGGGGTGCAACCATCCAGAATATCCTGCTTTTTAGAAAAGATTATGATGAGGTTAAAGTAATTAAGCTTGAGCAAAATTACCGAAGCACCAAGAATATCCTGCAGGTTGCCAACCAGGTTATCGGCAACAACAAGGGGCAAATTCCGAAGGAGTTGTGGACAGACAACCATGAAGGTGAAAACATCAGGCTTGTCAGGACGATGACTGATAACGATGAGGGAAAGTTTGTTGCAGATACCATCAAAGAACAAAAGCTCAGGAATCATTTTTTCAACCGAGATTTTGCCATTCTCTACAGAACAAATGCCCAGAGCCGGGCATTTGAGGAATCGCTGCGCAGGATGAATATTCCCTATACCATTTTTGGGGGCATCAGCTTTTACCAGCGCAAGGAAGTCAAGGATTATGTGGCCTACCTCCGGGTTATTGTGAACCCCCGAGATGAAGAAGCGCTCAAACGCATCATTAATTATCCGGTCAGGGGTATCGGCAAAACCAGTTTGGATAAACTCATTCTGGTTGCCAATGAACAGAATATTGCAGTATGGGAAGTGCTTACTCGAGCTGCTGAATTTGGATTTAAGTCAGGAACGCTAGACGCGATAGAACAGTTTGTGCTGATGATCAGAAGCTTTGCGAGTATGCTGCAAAAAAGTAATGCTTATGATGTGGCTTTTCATGTAGGCAAGCAGACCGGACTCGTTCGGGAACTTTTCAATGATAAAAGTACAGAAGGTGTTCAGCGCTATGAAAACGTGCAGGAGTTGCTGAATTCCATCAAGGAATGGGTTGATGATAAGCAGAACAGGGCTCAGATTGATGATGATGGCGTGATGTTGGAGACGGAGGAGGGCGCCACCACCCCCTTCTCATCCCGCGAAGCGGGATTCGAGGCCCCTCCTGAGCCAGGAGGGGAGTTGTTTAATGACAACAGTCAACCCACAACTGATAACCCACAACCCTCAGCCGACAACCAACTGGAAGAGCCGGTTCCGGCGAGGCCCATGCGGGAAGATGTGCTCCTGGGTACATACCTGCAGCAAATTACTTTACTTACTGATGCAGACAACAAGGATGAACATGCGGATACGGTGAAGATGATGACTATTCATGCTGCAAAGGGACTGGAGTTCTCCTGTGTTTTTGCGGTGGGTCTGGAAGAAATGTTATTTCCCAATGCCATGAGTATCAATACCCGGGAAGAGCTGGAAGAAGAAAGGCGTCTGTTTTATGTTGTAATTACCAGGGCCAAGCAGAAACTCTGGATCAGTTATGCCAATACCCGGTATAAGTTCGGACAAGTAGTTCAAAATGATCCGAGTAGGTTTATCGGAGAATTGCCGGATGACCTGCTTGATAAATCTTTTGCAGGTGGTGGCTTCAGGAACCAATCCACCGGACCCTCAGCTTCCGAGCGGATGCGCGGATGGGGAGCAGGAGGAGGGACTGCTACACCACAGCAAAAGCCTTATTTCAATGAAGCTAAAAAACCAGCAGAGAGGCCATCTTACCTGGCACCGCCAGCGCCTACCAGTAAGCCCGTTTTGCACCAGCCTTCTGCAGATTTTCAAGCCAGTGATACCTCTGAATTGAGGGCAGGACAGAAAGTGGAGCACCAAAAGTTTGGTTTTGGGGAAGTGTTGAAAATGGAAGGTGCCGCCCACAACCCCATTGCCACCATTAAATTTGATTTAAATGGGGAAAAGAAAATCATGCTCAATTATGCGAAGCTGAGGATTGTGGGGTGAGGATTTGTATTTACTCAATATGTTGAGTAAATTTACTCATTATATTGAGTAAAATCCATAATATGTTTGAAAGACCTCATTTACAGCAACTTATAAAAAGGGTTAATGAACCAAGGAGGTTTATTCAAGTCATAATGGGGCCGCGACAGGTTGGGAAAACCACCTTAGTGAATCAATTATTGCAAAAAATCCCTTTTCCTAGTCTATATGTATCTGCTGATGATTCTTCGGTCAATCCCGTTTGGTTAAATCAACAATGGGAGATAGCAAGAATAAAATGTAAATCAACCGAAGGTGGTATATTTCTGTTGGTTATTGATGAAATACAAAAAATTCCAGATTGGAGTGAAAAAGTAAAAGCGCTTTGGGATCAAGATAACAACACTGGTATACAACTTAAGGTTGTGATATTGGGATCATCAAGATTGCTGTTACAGCAAGGTCTTACTGAATCCTTAGCGGGGAGATTTGAAAAAATATTTATGGGACATTGGAGCTTTGATGAAATGTCCGATGCATTTGGGTGGAATGCAGAACAATATGTTTGGTTTGGCGGTTACCCAGGTTCTGCTATATTAATTGATGATGAAAAAAGATGGAGATCCTATGTTTCGGATGCTTTGATTGAGACAAGTATCTCTAAAGATATTTTATTGTTAACGAGAATTGATAAGCCCGCATTGATGCGTAGGTTATTTGAGTTGGGCTGTTTGGACTCGTCACAGATTTTAGCTTATACCAAGATGTTGGGACAACTGCAAGACGCAAAAAATACAACTACACTTTCGCATTATTTACATTTACTTGAAACTGCAGGTTTGTTGTCTGGTATTGAAAAGTATTCACCCAATCTCATAAGACAGCGGTCATCAAGTCCAAAGTTTCTTGTGCACAATACTGCATTGATCTCTGCGCAAAGAGGTATATCCTTTGAAGAGGGAATTCAAGATCCAAAATTATGGGGAAGAATGGTGGAGTCATCTGTAGGCGCTCATTTGATAAATAAGTCTTACACAGATAACTTCAATGTTTATTATTGGAAACATGATAACCATGAAATTGATTTTGTATTGGAAACGAATGGGAAAGCAGTTGCAATTGAGGTAAAATCAAATGATGAGTTAATAGATAAGAATATTAAGGCCTTTCACCACCATTTTAAGGACTTAAAGATTATATTAGTTGGAGAAAAAGGATTGCCTTGGCAGGAATTCTTAAAAATGGAATTAATAGATCTATTTTAAAACATAAATCAAGCAATATGCGAAAATTGTTGATTGTATTAATTGCTAGTTTCTTTTCTTTTCAGCTTGTCTCCGCGCAAGTTCTCTCAGAACGAGAAGAATCAAGAATTATTGATGAAGTGCTTAGTGAAAGATTCAATGTATTGTTGCCGCAACTGATGGAGCGGACCGGCATTGATATGTGGGTGGTGATTTCAAGAGAATACAATGAAGATCCTGTATTGAAAACCATGTTGCCTGCTACATGGCTTTCTGCAAGAAGAACAACCATGTTGGTATTCTTTAAAGATCCAAAGAAAAAGGATTTAGAAAAATTAGCAATCGCGAGGTACAATGTTGGTGAATCCATTAAAGCGGCATGGGACCTTAATAAGTTCCCCAATCAGTGGGATGCTTTGAAAGATATCATCGTATCGCGCAACCCCAATAAAATAGGTATCAATGTTTCGGATGATTACGGACATGCAGATGGTTTGGATCATACCCATCATGGTATGTTGATGAACGTCCTACCTGATGCATTCAAGAAAAAAGTAGTGAGTGCAGAACCGTTGGCTGTTGCTTGGTTGGAAACCCGCACTGAACGTGAAATGCAGCTCTATCCGATGCTGGTAAAAATTTCACATGATATTATTGCAGAAGGATTTTCTGCAAAAGTCATCACGCCTGGTGTTACTACCACCGATGATTTGGTATGGTGGTTCAGACAAAAAGTAAATGACCTTGGTTTATCCACTTGGTTCCATCCTTCTGTAGCGATTCAAAGAAATGATACTGCTAACTTCGAGCACCTTAGAAGTTTCTCTAATCGTCCTAAAGACGATGTAGTTAGACCAGGTGATCTCTTGCATGTTGATTTTGGCATCACTTATTTACGGTTGAATACAGACGTTCAGCAGCATGCTTATGTATTGAAGCCAGGTGAGACCGATTTGCCAGCTTCTATTCAAAAAGCATTTGCAAACGGAAACAGGTTACAGGATATCCTGACTTCCCAATTCAAAACGGGAAGATCTGGAAACGAGATGTTGTTAGCTGCAATTGCACAGGCAAAATCGGAAGGTATCGTTCCACACGGTCATGCTGCAGGACCAACCATTGGCATGTGGGACATGCAACAGGGTGTTCCAGGCAGTGGCGATTATAAACTTTTTCCCAAAACAGCCTATTCCATCGAACTCAATGCATCCACTTTTATCCCGGAATGGGGCAAAGACATCCGGATAATGCTCGAGGAAGATGGTTTTTATGATGGTAAAACATTCTACTATATAGGTGGCAGGCAGGAAAAAATGCATTTAGTTAAATATTTCTAAAGTACCTTGAAAAAAATACTACTATGTATTGCATAGTATTATAAAAACTGCATATCTTTGTGCTGTTAATGATTCATTAAGTCAAAAACAGCACAATGAACATAGAAAATACACAGAGTCAGATGCGCAAGGGGGTGCTGGAATTCTGCATCCTCTCCATTATACAGCGCGGAGAGGCCTATCCCAGTGATATTATTGAGGAGATGAAAAAATCAAATCTCCAGCTGCTGGAAGGCACCCTTTATCCTTTATTAACAAGATTGAAGAATGCAGACCTGCTGAACTACCGTTGGGTGGAAAGTTCTGGTGGTCCGCCCCGGAAATATTTCTCCCT
>JBDLUZ010000137.1:0-5552 GCA_039805045.1 Bacteroidota bacterium
TTCTTGCATTTGATTCCTGGAGGCTTTTAGCAGTTAACGGAAGGTCTTTTGCCAGATTTTCTACTGATGGTGTATCATCTTCCTCTACAGCCTGTTGCTGAACTATTCTTGATCTTGATACAATGGGTCTGGCTGATGTTGTACCAGATCCACTTCTTCTCCAATTGTCTTCATTTGGCCTGCTTCCCCATTTCAACTGAAAGGCCTGTGTACCCTGCGCTTTAAGTGCAGGATTATTGAAATACCATTCTCCCTTCTGTTGTACAGCAGGGAAAAGTGAACCGGTGAGATCTTCCGGAAACCTTGTCCTTTGTCCTGCCTGACCGATATTTTTCCGTTCAGGGAGCAGCCCGGATTTTTCCTTTTCAATTTTTTTGAGCAATTCCTCAAGGAGCTCATTTCGTTCTCGTTCAGGCAGTGCGGCAATCTGTTGCAAACTGTCTTCATGTGCAACTTCTTGCAGGAATTTAACCAGATCTGTTACAACAGATTTTTTGGTATTCATTTGTTTTTCCCTGACATGACCTGTAATATTTGAGCTGTCAAAATAACGTTTGGCCAGTGGATAATCTTTTACTTCAAATGCCAATTCTGCAATTGCAATGCTGTTGGTGTTTTTGGCATTTACATCATTGTCCAGTGCTTCATTGCTTCTGATGAGTAAGCTTATGGCTTCGGGTTTGCGGTTTCGGCTTTTTTCCATCTCCGCTGCAGCTGCATAAATAATGCCACGGTATGCAGCATATTTTTCTTTTTTAGCCATTGTCATCAAGGCATCAATGCTTTCATTGATGCGCGTCTCTTTATCTTTGCTGGCGGATGCCAATCCAATCTGATTGATCTTTGCATACGCGTCCATAACCGGATTGGTAGTCAGGGCTATGGCTTTTTCAAAGGACGAATCAGCTGTTTCGTTTTGGCCAGCCAGAACGAGAAGCTGGGCAATCAGGTAGTATCTTCTGGATTTCTCGCCGTTATTTTCAAGACCGGAAATCGATTTTTTTAAATAAGACGCCGCTGAGTCATATTGTTTGATCCGGTAAAACCAATCACCCCTGGTTTCAGACAATTCACTGTAAAGCCTGCTTGGAAAAAGCTTGTCGCGAGACAGTGTTTCGAGCATGCCTCTTGCCTCATCTGTTTGTCCAAGTTCCAGCAGTGTTTTGGCAATCCAGAGTAATGCATCGTTTCTGACGGATTGGTGCGGACTGATTTTTTTTTCTTTTGAAGAAACAGTGTAAACATTGCCACTGTTATTCAGGTTCGAGCCAATGGATTTCTCCATACCAGCTTCGCTTTTATCTCTGGGTTGAAAATTATAGTTGATGTATTGAAATACATCATAAGCGGAATCAAATTTCTTTTGGTAGAAGTAGGATTTGCCCATGAGTAAATAAAGGTCATCTACCCAATCATTTCTCAGGTCATGTAACAAGATGCCATTATTACACTTTAAAATTACTGAATCTAGCTCCTGCTGCTGCTGGGCAGTGTTGTTTAAACTGTAATTGAAGACAGTTAAAAGTTGCGTAAATGTATCCTGGTGAGCAATTTTTGCATTCCCGATTACCTTTTCGAGCTTGTTACGGGCATTGAAATGAAAATTGTAGTGTGTTACAATATTCTGCTTTGCTCTTTTAAACGGATTTATCTTCTTTTCCGGGGTAAGTTCAGACGCAAGTTTTCTGTTTTCAAATGCCTTGGGTTTCTGAAGGTCATAGGTGGGATTAACCTGTGCCCAGGTATTGAAACCCTGTATGAAAAAAAGTATAATGAGCCCCAATCTTCCTGTGATACGAAGCTTATATGGTAAAGGGTTGTTCAAGTATTGTAAAACTACAGCTTATCCTTTGATTTTAAATGGGTCGGATTCCTGATTTAACTGTAACTTTAACCCCGGTTTTGCAATTTAATTAAATATGTCGGAAGCCAACATCAAACAAAGCAGGTTTAAGCGCCTCACAAACAGATATCGTCTGGTTATCATGAATGACCATACGTATGAGGAAGTGGTTACTTTTAAGCTGACCAGGCTCGGCGTATATATCGTATCCTGCTTCCTTTTTGTATTATTGGTGGGGTTGACAACAGCGCTGATTGTATTTACGCCATTGAAATATTACATACCCGGTTACGGGAATCAGGCTGAGCGTAGGGAGTTGACAAGGTTGAAGCTTAGGGCTGATGAAATGGAGCAGACGATGCAACGCAGGGAAGCCTATTGGGAGAATGTCAGAAATGTATTGTCCGGTAAAGCGGAATTGATTCTTGACACTGCCATTATTTCTCTCCCTGAGTTGGAAGAGTCTACCTATTAGTATGCATGATTCCAAAAATAGCCTCTCGAAATATGCCGGTTTGGGAGCCCAACTGTTTTTAACCATGTTGATAGCATTGTTTGGTGGTATGAAAACAGATAGTTGGATGGGGTTCAAAAAGCCCTTGTTTATCTGGGTTTTACCACTCTTGGTCATTCTTGGTACACTTGTTAAAATCATTATTGAAACCAATAAAAAGAAGCCATGACTTTAAGTAAAGCATTGAGGCCCATTTTAATCCTTTTTGTAGCCGTTAATTTGATAGGTATTACCTTTTATACAAATCTTGCTACAATTGGATTAGACTCAGAGGTCTTCCTTGTTGGCAATCTCTTTGTTTGTGCAATCACGGTTCTGTCTTTCTGGATGTTGCTGCGTGGCATGAAAGCCAGAACTACTGCAGGTTTTCTTTCCTCTGTGTACAGTTCATTCCTGATTAAGCTGGTTATTTCCGGATTGCTTGTGGTTGCTTATGCCAAACTGAAAGGTGCAGCCATGAATACACCAGCTGTATTTTCAAGTCTCTTTCTGTACCTCCTTTATACTTTTTTGGAAGTAAGGGGATTACTTGCTTTGATCAGGAAAGATTGAAAATGTCTAAGAAAGAGTCACCTCTAGGGTCATTGGCAGACTTCCTGCCGCAAGGGGCTTTCCCACTGGTTGAACCTTTCCTTTTGCAGTATAAGGTGCACCTGACAATTACCCGCGAAAGGGCTTCTGTTTTGGGAGATTACCGCAATGCAGTTGCTGGAAAAGCTCACCGCATTTCTGTTAATGGAAACCTGAATCCTTATGCTTTCCTGATTACCTTGTTACATGAGTTGGCGCATCTGATAACGTTTATCAAATTCGGACACAAGGTGTCGGCACATGGTCGGGAATGGCAAATGGAATTTGCTTTACTGCTCAAACAGTTTTTATTATCGGGTTTTTTTCCTGAAGATATTGGCAGGCAATTGAATAAGTCATTAAAAAGTCCGGCTGCAAGCTCTTGTGCAGATACTGGATTGATGCGTGTGTTGCGAAATTATGATCCAGTCAAAGATGGACATTGCCTGGTAGAGGAACTTCAGCCTGGTGAACTTTTTGAGATAACAAAGGGAAGGGTTTTCAGGATGGAGGGCCAGCAACGCAAGCGATTCAAGGCGCTCGAGCTCTCTACGAAACGTTTGTATCTGTTTAGTCCTGTTTATGAAGTAAAGAAAATTTTACTTTCAGAGTGATTTCATCATCCAGATGTCACAGCCGAAGTG
The DNA here is from genome assembly GCA_039805045.1 of Bacteroidota bacterium. GTDB lineage: Bacteria > Bacteroidota > Bacteroidia > Chitinophagales > Chitinophagaceae > Pollutibacter. The sequence continues at coordinate 3,572 of JBDLUZ010000137.1, forward strand.
TCCTGTATTGCCGAGCGGGGCTGATAGTTGGGTAAATCCAAATTGTTCATAAAGCCCAACAGCCTTATTTAATTCCGGCATCGATTCCAGGTATATGGATTTGTATCCCAACTCCCTGGCTGCAGATATGCACCTTTTCATCAATGCTGCTCCTAAGCCCATACCCCTTGAATCTGGCAAGAGGTAAAGCTTTACAAGCTCACAGGTGCCTGCTGGTAATCCCTGGCTGGGGAAAATACCGCCTCCGCCAAGTAGCCTGTTTTCTTCTGCTGCAATAAAATAGATAGAACCGGGAACACGGAATAATTCGAACAGGTGGTCTGTTGTGGGGTCAAAATAAACTGTACCGGGTTTATTTGCTCCAAATTCTGCAAGGCATGAACGTATAATTGAGGCAATTTCAAGATTGTCTGTGGGAATAATTTCCCTGATGGTAATTACAGCATCCATAGCGCAAAGTTAACATACCCAAATTAATAATAGCGGTCGTCTTTTAGTGGCTCTCTTTGCTATTGATCAACTTATCCATCACGTCAAGATGGGGTAGGGTAATGACTGAAAGGAAAATGAAAATAAATGGCAAAGGGTCCATGTTCAGGCCTGTACCTTTCCAGATGAATGCCATGAATACAAATCCTACCGCAGCAAGGAAAGTCATGGGTATCGCATTTTTCCACATCGCAGCTGGCGTTGGGGCAGCCTCATGATTTTGCTTGTTGAGGAAATTAAAGATGATTTCAAATGAGCGAATGGCATGCCAGCCTCCGAAATACAACGCAAATGCAGGTAAAAGTGGAAGGTATGCCGTAAGAATTATGATGATCAGGAGGTTGGCAATGTGACCTAATTTAAACTGCCAATTGTTTTGCCTGTGTGCGATTAGGATACTTATTGTACAAAGCAGCAAAATGGAAACAGCTATGAAAATACCCGATTGTTTGAAGAATTCGAGTATTGTAATTGCATTAGCCGATTGATTGGTGATGCGCAATACCAATTGTGTAGTTTCTTCGGCATGAGTCAGTAACAGAATTAATAAGACCAGGCTTCCCCAAAGAAAACGACTCAATGTCCAAAGCCAGGTGTTTTTTGCAGCATGCAAGTCGGTTTCTCCAAAATGCCAGGCTGAAATCAATAAAAATATGATCAGACTAATTCCAGGTAATTTTATCCAGCAATAAGAATAAAAAAAGCTGACTGCCACATAACGTAACAGAAACCCCGGGATTGTAAATTTTTTTTTGGCATACTCGGCACTCGCTCGTGCCACATGATGATCAAGCGCACCATGAGGTATGCCGGCTGATCCAATCATCAAAACAAAATAAAATACCTGCCATCCCATGGGGATGCTGCCTGCTATCAATTGCCAGCAAAGCAAAACAATTCCAGCAACAGCATTAATCCATGTTATTTTATCGAAAATCGGAATGGTTCGCATATTTCATCATTTCTAGGGTAAAAAAAGGGCCTATGTAAAAACATAGGCCCGGATATTTCTTGCGTGTTTCCCTTATTTAGATGCAGAACGGCTGAGGGCATAGATTACAAGACCGAAACCAATCTTGTTAACGGCATCACCAATGTTGTAGATGATGTCCATGTTCAATCCGCCAATACCGAGTGATTCAGCTGACATGCCAAACAGACCACCGGGAGTACCTACGATGTAACCGAGTGGATAGATAGCCCATCCAACGAGTACAAACCATCCGAGTGTTTTGTTTGCTTTAGCAACTGCAGGAGATGCTGCTGTAGCCAATTTGGCTACTTCACCAAACCATACCAGGTAAACAATGTAGAAGTAAGCAGCGCCGCTGATTACACCCCACAATACGCTCGAATCGCTGTAGATTGTTTCTCCGAAATAACCAGTAACAAGCATTACAACAGAAGCAAGGATAAGTTTCCAAAGCAGGCCTACAGTTCCGCCAGACTTTTTAGTGATGAGGTAGAATTCAACACACATCAAAGGTACAGT
>JBDLUZ010000138.1:0-7250 GCA_039805045.1 Bacteroidota bacterium
GAGTCCGCAAGAATTGTTGCCAATCATCCCCCCAATCATTGCCCTGTTGGCTGTAGAGGTTTCCGGTCCGAACTGCAACCCATGCGGCTTCAAAAAGGCGTTGAGGTCGTCTCGGATAACACCGGGCTGCACCCGCACCCACTTCTCTTCCTTATTCAGGTCTAGAATGCCGGTAAAGAACTTTGAAATATCTACCACGATACCATTGCCAACTACTTGGCCAGCTAGGGAGGTACCTGCAGCCCGTGGGATCAATGTTGTTTTAATAGAACGCGCATAGGAAATCAGTTTGCTTATATCGGCTGAATTACGCGGAATGGCTACTCCCAACGGCATTTCCTGGTATTCTGATGCATCAGTGGCATACACCCTGCGGATTGCCAGATCAGTGCCTTCTGTTTTGAAATACAACTCACCTTCAAAATCCGACTGCAGTTCCTTAAAGTCCATGTGTAAAATTAGGAACCTTCTTGCGTAAAGCGATACTTTCCAGATCCAAGTTTTACCATAAATTGTCCTTTTTCAGTACGCTCGATTTTAGAGAAATACTTTCCGCTTTCTCTAATCTGAGTAGTTTCTGGTGTAAATAAAGTAGGAAAATAGATCGTGGCATGGGTGTTGGCAGGAATTTCAACTTCCCAGTAAAACGCTTCTTTTGATTTTTTCCAAGCACTTCTCACCCAACCATGTGGACTACGGTGGCTTGCTCTCACTTCAGACAATCCTTCAGGAATGGTAGGCTTTAATATGATGTGCTTATAGCCAGGCTCAGCATAGTCACTGTGAATCCCAGCGAGCCTTTCGAAGAGCCAAGTAATTGCATCTCCAATCATGGCAATGTGATTACGGGAATTCATAGAAGGTTCGGCTGTAATGCCGTTCCAGAGTTCCCAAACTGAACTTGCTCCATTTTCTATCATATAGCCCCAACTGGGGTAGGTACGACGGGTTGCTAATGCAAGAACAGTATCCGTGAGTCCAAGGTCGTCAAGGGCAAGGTGTAGCCATTGCGTACCAATGACCCCCGTACCAATATGCCCATTGTCTGATTTTTGTATTCGGTCAAGGAAACGTTGGGTAAACGATGTCTGTAGAGATTCAGGTATGAGTTTGAAAGCCTGCGCTAAAGCAAAATTTGTTTGTGTTTTTAAAGCTGCTTCTGTGCCGTACTGCTTTAAAAAAGCAGAACGCAATTTCTCAAACTCTATTTGCCATTTTTGGGCTTCATGCTCTTTTCCTATTTGTTTTGCTTGCCAGACCATCATTGAAAGATGCTTGACGAGAAAAGCATTCGAGATAAATTTCTTATCAGTGATATTATCTGGAGAAGGTGGTGACACGGCTTCTATATCTTGTGGGGGACTGACCCAGTCTCCATATAAATCAGGCGGTAAAAGATTATCAGCACCGCATCGAGCGAGTTGAAACTTGACCCAATGGCTACTCGCTTCATATTGACGTTCCAAAATACGACGGTCGCCATATTTTAAAAACATAGTTTCGGGTAGTACTGTTTGGATAGAGGGCCATACCGCAGACCCTGAATAAAATTGCCAAAGTGCAGGTGCTACGTCTGAGACATTTCCATCTGCCCTTTGTGAAACGCGTATTTCATCAAGATAACGGGTATAAAATGCAGCAACATCGAATAAATAAGTCTCACTTCGGGTCTCGGTAGTACGGTCGCCTTGCCAACCTTGCCGCTCGTCTCGCTGAGGGCAGTCAGTAGGTATTGACATGAAATTACCTTTCATGCTCCATCTGGCATTTTCCACAAAACGATTGATAATTGCATCGGAGGAAGTAAAATCTCCTGTCTCTTCAAGATCACTACCTATTACCCGGGCTTCTAAAGTAGATGTACTTGGCTTGCCAGGGAATCCAGTTAACTCAACATACCGAAAACCATGAGAAGTGAAACGTGGTTCCCAGAGCTCACCTTGGGGGTCTCCTTTTAAAATATAGATATCTGTTGCACGAGCACTTCTGAGTATAACATCATGCAGTAAACCATCAGCCCCTAATGTTTCAGCTTGTCGAATGCGTATTTTTATGCCCGCTGCTCCTTTAACCCGAAGGCGGCACCAACCTGCAATATTTTGTCCAAAATCAAACATCCATATCCCTGGCTTCACCTCTTTCATTTCTACAGCAGGCAGCGTGGAGGTTACGCGAATAGGTGGACAAGGGAGTGTTGGTGATTGTCCAACAGGCCCGGGCAATAGCTCAGCAGAACGCCATCCGATTGCGGTAAAGTTTGGTAGCGACCATCCCATTTGCTCTAATCGGGCATCATAAAATTCTCCGTCGTAGTCGTTGTTTGTGCGAATTGGCCCCTTATCTGTAGCTTGCCATTCCCGATTTGTAACTACTGTACCAGTACTTCCATCTCCGTATTCTAAAATGAGTTGAGCTTTTGCAACTGGAAATCCGCTGTTTACAGTATTAGCTGGTACATTGGTACGAGGAGAATAATAGCGACCATTTCCCAGGTGGATACCAATTGTATTCATACCTGTGTGTATCATTCCAGTCACGTCATGGGTGACAACAGGCAGCCTGTGTGCATAATCGGTAATGCCGGGAGAAAGTACGTGGTCTGAAATTTTTACCCCATTTAGATACGCCTCATGGTATCCTACACCTATGATATGCAAGGTGGCTCGTTGAACAGGCTTTTTTGTAGTAAAATCCTTTCGTAATAGTCGGGCAGGGAGCATACGGTCTTGTGATTTCCAAGACGCAACTTCGGGATCTGCGATTCGGACGGCAACCCAGGTAGAATCCTCAATGCCTCTCCGATCACGAAAAGAGACTGCACCTTTTTTAACCTTCCATGTAGTGTCACTAAACACTTGTGAGCTATCCATTTCTATTCCTAACAGGAGTTTAGCCTGCTGCGATCTGGCGCTATTCATGTCTACAACCAATACATTTTGGCCCTGACGTAAATAGCCTGAAATTTCAAGTGATTGTCCCTTTGTAGGCTTGTTTTCACCGGTCATGATATGCCGTTCATTAAGACGTACTGTAAAATTTTGATTGGAGGCAACCATTAATCTGGCATATTCAGGAACATCTTTAAGGTCAAAGGTCTTACGAAATGCCGTGATATCAGCATTGAGACTTTCCGAAGTAATCCACTTACAGTCCGAAGAGAAACTCCCAAAAGTAGCTGAATCCCCGCTCAATCCTATCCATTCCGCACCCCAATCTTCTTGTTTCAACAAGCCCATAGACCAGTTCTCGATGGCTGACACTGCCTTATTGCCTCTGTTATCCCATATTGTCACTTGCCAAAATACTGCTTGATTTGAACTAAGCATGATGCCTGCATAGGCCAATTGTGTGGTCTCGCCGGAAATAACCTTGCCTGTATTCCATAAATCAGCTTTACCCGTTTCAAGTAGTTTGGGACTTGTGGCAACTTGGATTTGATAAGCAGTTTGCAGGATGTTACGCCCCACACTTGATATTTCCCACGAAAGCCGTGGTGCTGTCTCATGCAAACCAAGCGGTGCTACTAAATTCTCCACCCTCATTCGCAATACTTGTAAAACCGCTTTATTTGATGCAGTTAAGACATTTATATCCTTCGTAATGGTAGCAGAAGTAACAGAAACTTTATTTATAGGATCATACTTTTTTTGGGCATTTGCACCCATACCGAAAAAGCAGATGATGAAGTAAGTAAAATATATTTTGATGAATCTCAATTTATTATACAGTTACGTTCGCAATTGGTATTAACCTCAATTAGTTAGTTTTTAAAAGTTGATTTCAGGACACTCGTTTTTTCAACCTCAACAATGCTTCCAGGAAATAATAATCAGCATAAATCAGAGGTGCATCAATTTCACCACCATGAGGAATGCTGCCCACGGAATGTGCCAGCAGGAAATTGGCATTGGTGCCCATGGGAGTTCTGTATGCCGGAGACGACAAGCTTTTCAGTGACGCTTCCGCAAAAGCGATCATTTCAGCACTCTCTTTTTTAGGAACATAATCACACAATTCCAACAACGCTGAAGCAATGACGGCTGCAGCTGACGCATCGCGTGGCTGTACCCCTGATGTATATTTTGCAGCATTCGTTCCACAAGGTGTGTATGCTGGATTTCCAGCGTGGTAGTCCCAGTAAGGCACCTTATCTGTCGGCAGATTTGGGTGTTTCATCAGGTAGTTGGCCAATCCGCGTGCATGTTTCAGGTACTTTTTATCACCTGTTTCGCGGTAAGTCATGGTATACCCATAAAGTGCCCATGCTTGTCCGCGCGACCATGCCGATTCATGTGCATAGCCTTGAGCAGATTCTTTGGCAACTACTTTACCCGTTTGCTCGTCGTAACAAACCACATGGTAGGCGCTGTAATCCTTGCGGAAATGGTTTTCCAAGGTGGTATTGGCATGGGTGATGGCCACCTTTTTGAAATATGGATCACCGGTGACTTTGCTGGCAAAAAAGAGGAGTTCCAGGTTCATCATATTATCGATGATAACCGGGAATTTGTATTCGGTTCCGGTAGTCCAGCTTTTGAAGCTATTCCATGATTTGATGGTGCCCGTTTTTTCATCAAAGCGGGTACAAAGAGATCGTGCACCCTGCACCAGGATATCCTTGTAACGTGCATCGTTGGTGAGCCGGTAACCCGCACCAAAACTGCAATACATCATGAAACCCAGATCATGATGGTCTTTGAAGTCTTTCAGTGGCTCCAATGCAGCTGTCCATTTTCTCGCTTCCAGCTGCCATTGCGCATCACCAGTATATTCATGCAGAAGCCACATATTACCCGCAAAAAATCCGCTCCGCCAGTCGTACAGGTTAGCCAGATGCGGCTTTCCTGCTGTTTTCATGGTCACCGGAATCCGGCTGCTGTCGCCTGAAGCTTCAGCCATGGCTTTGGTTTTGGTTGCTGCCAGCTGAAAGTTGTCATTGATCCATGGCAGCAGGCTTTCCGGTTTGGAAGCAAGTAATGATAATCCTGTTACAACCAGACTCAACAAGAATAGGAGTGGACGCGTGCAATATTTTTTCATGAGCAGATCAGTTCATTCAATCAATGATTGTGTGAATTTAATCAATTTCATAAAAAAGCATTCAAACATGTTTGAGTAGAAAATCAGCATCAATTTGCAGCTGTTCGTATATCCCTTTTAAGAAAGGAACATCAGGCTTTCTTTTGCCTGAAAGAATTTCAGAAACCTTTGAAGGAGAAAATCCCAATTTTTCCGCCAAGGTTGTTTGAGAGATTTTCTGCTCAAACATTTTGAGCTCAACCATTTCTGGAATAGTTTTAGGCGTTTTCAATACTCCTAAACCCAATACCTCATTCTCATATTTTTCAGCTACTTCAGCCATTACGGACAGCTTCGACAACTCATCTTCAGAAAGTGAATTTTAATCTGGTATTTCATTGACTAATAATGTTTAAACTGAACGGTTGATGCATCCAATTGAATATCCATCTTGACACAACCTCTTGTCAGATTTTCATGAAATTAAAATTATTTTCTGTTTTTTAGAATTTACTTTCATTAAATAAAAAATGGCCTTGCGGCCAGTTTTTATAAGTCGTCAGTTTATTTCTGACGTGATGTGATTATCAAGTTTGATCAAACAACTCCCCTCCTGGACAGATAGGGAGTTGTTAACCCCAATTTAACAGCAAAACATCTTTTATATCAAATCACTCACCAAGAATACCAATACCAAAAGAAGATTTAGCATTTGAGTCATAATCCCGGTAAAAACCAACTTTTTTATTATTGGAAATAGGGTATTCGGCAGAACCTTTAAACCCATCTTGACAATCAACATGAAACTTGATGAAATTCAATTTCCCATCAACCGGACTGAAAGCTAATTTTTCAAAATTCAAATCGATCTTTTCTTTTCTCAAACCTATCTTTATTTTTTCAAGTTCAGCCAAGGTCATGGATGGATCAAAAACAATCTCGACCTTATTCTTAATAATTACTGGTGGAGTGAATGTTGATGTGTCCGAAATGATCACTGGTGGAATGAATACTACTGTATCTGAAATGATTACTGGTGGATTGAAAATTACTGTGTCCGAAGCATTTGATCTGCTTGGTAATGCTTGTTCCAAATCTGGCTCGGCTGGAAGATTAGTAAAGCCTTTCTCCTTTTGAGCCAAATAATTTTCGATACCCTGAAGAATCTTAGATGCAATTTCTTCTTGTCTGGTTTGCAAATCAGAAAGATCTTTAGGGTTGGTAATATAACCCGGTAAAATCAAGATAGCTGGAACATTAGCCTGCTGTAGTACCCAAATTTTATCTTTTCTCGTTTTAATGGTAGCGCTTTTGAACACACCATCAAGAGATAATTTCATAGTTCCTGCTAATGGTAGGCTTCTCAAAAAACCTGCAGAGCTCTGCTGGGGACAGTATATTTCCAATCCACTTCTCTGATTACTAGGCGAAGCATTCATGTGAATGGAAATAAACAGATCTGCCTTTTTCTCAACAGTATAGATTGCTCTATCCGTTAGCTTAATGAATTCGTCTTTATCCCTTGACAACTCAAATCGGATGTTGGAGTTTTTGTTCAAGGCGACAATTCTCTTGGCCAAAGCCAAATTCATTTCTGATTCTGTTATACCGGTACTTGATGTAGCGCCAGGGTCTTGCCCCCCATGACCTGCATCCAATACTACAGTATATTGATTGTTAAAGGCGGGATATTCAATATTAACTCCATGCGTTCTGAACGCAAACAAGAAAAACAATGATGCAGCAATGGGCAAAACAATGATGCGCCTAAAATAACTGGATTGGGTTGAACTGTTTTGTTTAATCATCTTGATGCGTCTTGTGATGGGTGAAAAAAAGAAGGAATGTGTTAACATGGTTTGTTGCTGGGGATATGCAGCTGTCAACAAAAGTTCTGCAAGCTGAGCACTGTCATTATGCTCTATGGAACGATCATCGGCTATGAACTCATGGATCAGGTACAATTCCTTTTTTAATATCCAGAAGATGGGATTGAACCAGCCTATAATCATCATGGATTCCAGAAATAATTTATCAGCAGAATGTTTTTGATGGGCATGAACCCATTCATGTGCGAGCATTTGTTTTCCAATCTTGCTTTCCAGATCAATTGCCTTATTCCAAAAAATGTAAGAAAAGAAGGAATAAGGGGTACCCTTTGCTTCTGTTAGTATCAAATTTAGCCCCTCCATTTTCAAGCAAGGATTTTTCCTGATAAGTTGATAGATCCT
>JBDLUZ010000139.1:0-5370 GCA_039805045.1 Bacteroidota bacterium
GCTACGTGAACTGTTTTGATGGCGTCTTCACCATCAAGGTCTGCAATTGTTCTGGATACCTTTAGAATCCTATCGTACGCCCTTGCAGACAGATTCAACTTTTCCATGGCTTTTTTCAGCAGTGCATGGCTATCCGCTTCCAGTGCACAAATTTTCCTGATCTCCCTGGCATTCATCTGGGCATTGGCATGAATGCCCTCGTTAGCGGCAAAACGAGCTGACTGTATGCTTCTTGCTTCAATAACCCTTTTCCGGATACTCGCTGAAGGCTCGGCAGGTTGCAGGGAGGAGAGTTGTGAGAATGCCACAGGGGTTACTTCAACGTGCAAGTCGATTCGATCAAGCAATGGACCGGAAATCTTATTGAGGTATTTGGTGACCAGTCCGGGCGGACAACTGCATTGTTTTTCAGGATGGTTGTAGAATCCGCAGGGGCAGGGGTTCATGGAAGCTACCAGCATAAATGATGCCGGGAAATCGATGGCCATACGGGCTCTGGAAATAGTAACTTTTCTTTCTTCCATTGGTTGCCGCATCACTTCCAGGACTGTACGCTTGAATTCAGGCAATTCGTCGAGGAAGAGTACCCCATGATGTGAAAGTGAGATCTCTCCGGGTTGGGGTGAGGCTCCGCCACCCACAAGTGCCACATCGCTGATGGTATGGTGAGGGCTCCTGAATGGCCTCCTGGTGATCAGGGAGGCGTTTTCCGGCAGTTTTCCGGCCACGCTGTGGATCTTTGTGCTTTCCAGGGCTTCTTCCAGGGAAAGGGGTGGCAGGATGGAAGGGAGGCGTTTAGCCAGCATGGTTTTCCCGGCACCGGGCGGACCGATGAGAATTACATTATGTCCGCCCGATGCCGCGATTTCCAACGCTCGTTTTATGTTTTCCTGTCCTTTGACATCTGCAAAATCAGTTTCAAAATGCTGACTATCATGCAGAAACTCTTCTTCCAGGTTGATTTTTACCGCTGGTTTGGTTTCATGGTCTTTTATGATGAAGTCGACTACTTCCTTCAGGCTCTTCATCCCATATACTTGTAATCCCTCTACCATGGCAGCTTCGCGGGCATTGACTTCTGGCAGGATAAATCCTTTCAACGCTTCTTTACGTGCTTGAATGGCAATGGGTAAGGCGCCTTTGATGGGCCGTAATGCCCCATCCAGGCTTAGCTCGCCCATGATGATGAAGTTTTCGAGTGCAGGTGGTATCTCAAGTTGCAAAGAGGCGGCCAGGATACCTACGGCTATGGGCAGGTCAAATGCAGTCCCACTTTTCCGCAGGTCTGCAGGAGCAAGATTGATGACAATCCGGGTTCTGGGCATTTCAAATCCAAAGGTTTTAATAGCGCTTTCAACCCGCTGCAGGCTTTCCTTGATGGCAGAATCAGGTAGTCCTACAATGCAGTATTCTTTTCCCTGGGAGGTCCAGCTGACTTCAATGGTGATGGTGATGGCTTCCACGCCATAGACTGTGCTGCCAAATAGTTTTACAAACATGGTATGAAGGTAAACAGGCAGGAAAGTCTGTTATGGGTGTTAAGGACGTAATCCCCACGTTTTTTTCACGAAGTTTTGGGGTTAATTACCACTGTTGGCTTATTTTTTTCCAATATTTTCCAACAGGGCAGTTACGCCTTCCTTTTGCAGGATCAGATAACCCATTCGGTCTTTGCTGATGCCATCTTTAAGCTGGTAGCTGAAGTGCAGGTCGTTGTTTTTCAGGATGGTCTCAAAGTACTTGAAACGAAGTGTGGGCAGCCGTTTGAGGTCTTCGCCTATTTCATAGAGATGTGAGGATAGGATGAAGAGTGCGTTTTCTGCTTTAGACAGGCCTTCAACCACAGATACCGTGCATTTCATGGCATCCTGCATATTGGTGCCTTTGAACAGTTCATCAATCAGTACCAGCCATTTACGGCCGTCGCTGATTTTGATAAGTGTTTCCCTAATGCGGCGCACTTCATTGTAAAAATAGCTTTCTCCCTTGATGATGTTATCCATCACATTGATATTGCTGAGGAGTCCTTCAAACAAAGATAACCGCATGAAACTGGCCGGTACGCCCATGCCGAGGTGTGCGAGGTAAACCGACAAACCAACAGCTTTAATCAGGGTGCTTTTACCTGCCATATTTGCACCGGTTAGGAAGATGAAATGTTGGTCTTTATCCATCAGTAAATCATATCCCACAGCCTCTTTCAGCATGATATGTTTAAGGTCTCTGATTTCCAGCAATGGATGTTGGCTGGCTTCGAATGATGGAAAATGCAGTTTCAATGTTTTATTGGCTGTTGCCATGGATTTCCAGGCATCCAGGGAAGCATGTATTTCCAGCAAACGCCGGAGTGTCACCGGAAGTTCGTTGTGGAAAATACTGGCATATTGCAGGATTTCTGGCGTAGACATTTCCTGAAAACTTTCGAATGCTGCTAAACCCGCTATAAGCCGGTTGCTGACGAGTCGTTCACTTTCACTTATGAGTAGTTCCAGCCTCAATGGGAGTTTGTGTTTGCGGAACAGTTTGTGTAGTTTTTGATACCCCCTTATCAGGGCAAACAGCTGCCGCATGGAAAATAGGGTCATCGCATAGTCTCCGGCATTGAGAATCCTGTACAGGAAGCTGTTGACGGGATTTGGATTTTCAGGGATGCTTTGTGGGTTATCATCGAGGAATTTTTCAACCACCAGCATGGTACCATTGGTAATGTCTTTTGGCCAGTTGTTAAGCTCTTCTTCAATCAGTTTCAGGATATCCTGGACTTCTTTTATTGCGTGAATATCCTGCAGCGGGCTTGAAAATAATTTCTGAAGCACCTGTCTGCCAGCAGCAGTGGTTGTATGGTCGATCCGGGTAAAAAGCGACTGCTCTTCATCCGGATGAAAAACGGCAAGGTCTTGTAGTGTTGTTTTGTCAATCAGCATGCATTCAATTTCTATCGAACAGCAATCGCATTCCCCTGTGAGATGCATCTACCTGTCCGTTTTCATACACCGGATGTCCGTTCACAAAAGTCATGTCGATGCTGGCAGGGAAGGTGAATCCTTCGAGCGGACTCCATCCGCATTTATACAAGATATTTTCCTTGCTGATGGTATAAGGTTTGTTGAGGTCAACCAACACCAAGTCTGCATAGTAGCCCTCACGGATGAATCCCCGCTCCCTGATCTGGAAGCAGGTGGCTGGTGCATGAGCCATTTTGCGTACCACATCTTCAATGCTGATTCTGCCTTGTTGTACATAGTGCAACATAAGCTGCAAGCTGTGTTGTACCAGTGGTAAACCGGCATGGGCATGTGTGTAATCGCCAGACTTTTCATCGATGGTATGGGGTGCATGGTCTGTGGCAATGATATCCAGCCGGTCGTCTAGCAGGGCTTCCCAGAGGGCAGCTTTGTTTTCGGGCGACTTGATAGCGGGGTTGCATTTGATTTTATTGCCAAGGGTGGCATAGTCGTCTGCCGTAAAATGCAGGTGGTGGACGCAGACTTCAGCGGTGATTCTTTTTTCTGATAGCGGCAGGAGGTTGCTGAACAGCTGCAGTTCTTTGGCTGTGGAGATGTGCAGGATGTGCAACCGGGTATTGTTTCTTTTCGCCAGCTGGACGGCCATCAATGAAGACTCAAAACAGACCTCTTCGTCACGGATGATGGGGTGATCTGCAGCTTGCGGAATCCTGCCTTCGGCAGCAAATTTCTCCAGGTTGCGTTTGATGATGCGTTCATCTTCACAATGCGTGGCGATGAGCACCTCACTTTCCCTGAATATTCGGTCGAGGGTCAGGTGATTGTCTACCAGCATATTACCCGTGGAAGACCCCATGAAAATTTTGATCCCGCAAATCCTGTCTTTTTTATCATTGGTTTTCAATACCTCCTCTTCGTTATCGTTGGATGTGCCCATGAAAAACGAATAATTGGCAGGAGAGGACTGTGCTGCGATGGCATATTTTTCTTCAAGCAGGTCTTGCGTCAGTGCTGCTGGCCTGGTATTCGGCATCTCCATGAAACTCGTTGTACCACCTGCCACAGCTGCCACAGACTCAGTGTGGATATTGGCTTTGTGGGTGAGACCGGGTTCCCTGAAATGCACCTGATCATCAATGACTCCGGGTAAGAGGAATTTATTCTCACCATCAATCTCCCTTGCATGGTATGAATTGTCAATTCTGTGGTTTATCTTTAAAATCCGGTTCTCGCCTATCAGTATATCCCCATTGATTATTTTTCCGTCGGACACCATTTGCGTGTTCTTGATTAGGATTTTAGACATTGTATCTATGTTGTTGAACACGCAAATTATTAAAACATTGGCAGTCATTTCGATTTTTGCACTGCCTTTACCACTTTTAGCACAATCCTCCCTGTTTCAGCAGGGCGCCAAGGATTATTTTTTGCTCAACAGGCTGGAAATTAAAATGCAGCGCGATTCCGCACTCAATTTCTCTGTGCTGAAACCCTACAACAGAAAGTGGTGGGTGGGTGCCCTTGACAGAGCAACAGACAGTGCAGCAGGGATCACACTTTCTGCAGTTGACCGTTACAATATTCAACGGGCCAAGCTGAACAACAGGGAATGGAAGGGTAGGGATTCTGTTTTGCCGGTGAGCAAAAAGGCTATTTTTGGATCCTTTTACCAGGATCCGGCCAATTTTGTGGGCATTGACGAGCCTGATTTTTTCCTATCTGTTAATCCCGTTCTGCAACTCCAGGCTATGCGAGACGAAGCCACAGATGAAATGCTATATACCAATACCCGCGGAGTAGTGGTGCGTTCCCAGATTTCAGGTAAACTCGGTATGCAGATTTTTGTTACGGAAAATCAGGTTAAGCCACCTGTTTACCTCCGTAACCGGATTGAGCAGTTCAGGGCGGTTCCCGGGGCTGGATTGTACAAGCCTTTCAAGGAAACCGGGTACGATTATTTTGATGCACGGGGATCGGTTTTTTTCAATGCTGCCAAATCCCTTGACTTCCAGTTCGGCTATGATAAAATGTTTATCGGCAATGGTTACAGAAGCCTGTTTTGGAGTGATCATGGAAACAGCCACCTTTATTTCAATGCTAATTTGCGTATCTGGAAACTCAATTACATGAGTCGGATTATGGAGCTTCAACCGCAGTACACCCGCAGGACGCTGGGCTTCGATACCCTTCATGCCAAGAAATATGCTTCTGTTCACTACCTGAGTATCAATGTTCCCAAGTGGCTCACACTGGGTTTTTTTGAGGGGATTGTTTTTGGCAGGCCAAACCGGTTTGAATTTCATTACCTGAATCCTGTCATGTTCCTGAGGGTGTCTGAATTACAGGTGGGTAGTCCGGATAACGCCTTCATCGGCTTTGATGCCAAGGCCAATTTGGGTAAAAG
>JBDLUZ010000140.1:0-5660 GCA_039805045.1 Bacteroidota bacterium
GCCTGTATAGAGGTCACAAATGCCCGCCAATTGCACACCCGGAACTTTCAAGGCTGTTTCCAGATCAATATGACCCTGAACACCAAATCCTATAACACCAAGTCTGATGGTATCGCCGGTGGATATTTTCCTGTCGTAACGGAGGACGCGTTCTTCGGCCTTTTCCTTGGCGCTGAGTGACTGAAGAGGTGCAGTAGCAGCAAGCATGCTGGTGGCACCTATTTGCTGGAGGAATCGCCTCCTGGAGGCTGAATTGTCATTTCTCATGATGGGCAATTGTTTAAGGAATCAATATACCCAAAAAAAAGCAGACCCCCAAAAAAATCGGGGGCCTGCGCTTGATTATGACTCAAATCTCTAAGGTGTTTTGTTTTTCAAACTCCCTTTAAAACTCCCCTCCAGCCCCGGCTGGCAAGCCTGGATAGGAGGGGAATAAATTAAATTTAATAGCTCAATGTGTTCAAATATGTAAAATAGCTTAGATCGATTTTTTGGCCAGGTACCAGTCTACCATCTCGAGGTTACTGGCCTTCCTTTCAGCCAATGCCTCAAGGGTTTTAGGGGCAGGAACGATTACTTTTTCACCGGGTTTCCAGTTGAGCGGACAAGCCACTTTATGGGTAACGGTGGTTTGCAGGGCCAGCAATACACGTTTGATTTCTTCCATATTTCTGCCCACATTGAGGGGGTAATACATGATCAGTCTGATGGTGCCTTCGGGATCGATGAAAAATACAGCGCGTACAGCAGCTGTTTCGCTTTCGCCGGGTTGGAGCATGCCATACAATTTTGATACGTGCATGTCAAGATCTGCAATGATGGGAAATTCAAACAGCACACCGGTTTTTTCATGTACCGCATTTACCCAGGCAATATGTGAATGGATGCTGTCTATGCTCAGACCGAGCAGTTTGGCATTGTGCTGTGCAAAAAATTCCTTCTCGAGCGCAAAGCCTGTCATTTCCGTTGTACAAACAGGTGTGAAATCTGCCGGATGGGAAAACAGTACAACCCAACTTCCTTTGTTGTATTCTGAGAGTTGCAGTTGTCCGGTGGTGGTGGTTACGTTGAAATCAGGGGCCTTATCGCCTATCCTGGGCATTTGGGTTGTTTGGGGTTCCATTGTTGTTTGTTTTAGTAAAGTTCAACAAATAAAAAGGGCTTAACGGTGATTTTCGTCACAATAACAGAAAGTTAAAATCGACATTATGCTTTTCCAGGTAGGATTTTTGACCAGTATAACCATGGAAGCACATACCTTTTCAAAATGTACATAGACCAACGTTCTTTGCTTTGGTCAAATGGAAATGTTTCCTGTGGTTTATTGTTGTAATCAAATTCTGCCAACACCAGTTTACCGTAACCGGTTACAAGTGGACAACTTGTGTACCCGTTGTAAGAAGCCTCGGGATTTTTGCCTTTGATTAAGCTCAATATATTGTCAACTACAACAGGGGCCTGCTTGCGAATAGCAGCTCCTGTTTTACTGGTTGGTAATCCTGAAGCATCACCCAGTGAAAATATATTTTGAAACTTGTTGTGACGCAAAGTATGCTTGTCTACATCAACCCAACCTGCTGCGTTTGCCAGCGGACTATTTTTTATAAAATCAGGAGCACTTTGGGGTGGTGTAACATGGATCATATCAAATTCAACCCATGTTTCCACATCCTTGTTCTGCTCACCAATACCTATGAATTTTGCTTTCTTAGCCGGACCATCCACTTCCACAAGTTTTTGCATGAAATTCAAACCGATATTACCTCGCTCACAGACTTTCAATAGTGTTTTTTCGTAATGTGGAACAGCAAATAATTTTGGCGCACCACTCCAATACTGGATGTTGATATTGTTAAGTATGTTGTGCTTTCTAAAATAATCTGCTGCCATGTACATGATCTTGTGGGGAGCCCCGCCGCATTTAACAGGCGTATGTGGATTGTGGAAAATGGCTTTCCCCGATTTCAGGTTTTTCAAGCATTCAAATGTATAAGATGCATGTTGAAAACTATAGTTAGAGCAAACACCATTTTTACCAAGGGTGTCTTGTAAACCCTTGATTTCGCTCCAATTAAGTTGGATACCGGGTGCAACAATGAGGTATTCATATTCCAATGTGGATGTATTATCCAGCAGTATTTTATTTTCTTCTGGATGGAAGGCAGTTACCTTTTGCTGAATCCAAGTGGTTCCAGCAGGTATTACAGACGACTGCTCTCGTTCAGTTTTTGAAATATCAAAAACGCCACTGCCAACCAGTGTCCATGCCGGCTGGTAATAGTGTTTTTGAGCTGGATCAACCAGTGCGATATCCAGTTTTTTGTTTTTTAACAGCAATTTTGAAGCAACGGAAATGCCTGCATTTCCTGCGCCGATGATAACGATTTGATGCTTGGATGTTGACATTTTTTGGGGTTTTAATACCCCATAATTAAACAATATGCGTAGTTGTTTAGGTGATTTAAGTCACATTACACTTTAGTTGAGAGAATTAAGTTGAGAGAAATTAGTTGAGGGTTTGATTTTTCTTACAACTCCAACCTTCGGTTGGCAAGCTCAACTAAAATCTCTCAACTCTAAACTCCTGCCTTCGGCAGGCAAGCTCAACTAATATTTCAATCCAACCGTCACAAAGAAATTCCGTGGTTCTGCAGGCATCAGTCCGGGTCCTGGATAACCTCCTGCGCGTCTGGTAAAATACTTTGCATTGCCAAGGTTGTTTACCCCTGCTTTGATAAAGAAGTTATCATTGACATTGTAACCGGAGCTCAGATCAAACAGTTGGTATGCAGGGATTATTCCGTTAACACCATTTGCTGTGGGAGTCCGGGTGTTATTTGCGTCAGTAAATGATGCTCCAACATAGCTGTGTTGCAAAGTGATTGTTATTTTCTTTTTGGTATAAGTAACACCTGACCGGATAATATGCTCTGGCGCATTTTCCACCCTTTTGTTTTTGAGGCTGCTTTCAACCAGGTTGTTGCCTTGTTTGGTAATTACCCTGAAATCGCCGTAGCGCGCATCAATGAGTGCAACTGAGGTGAACAATGTAATGTTGCCGAAAGCGGAGTTTTTAAGCCAGGCTTTAAGCGGACTGAATTCCACCAATGCTTCAATGCCTTTGCTGCGGCTGTTGCCAACATTGGTTCTCAGGTTGTAGAAACTGCCATCGGCTTTCTGTTGTGCGATGAGTCCGATTCTGTTGTTGTATTGCAGCCAGTAGGCACTGACATCAAAAAACAGGTAATCTTTTATCCTGCCTCTGTATCCAAGATCGATGTTGTAACCCTGTGCATCTTTCAGCTGCTGGTCAATGACATCTGTTGTGGGATTGGCAGTCAAATCACTGAACAGTACCGGCCTGTATGCCTTTGCATAATTAGCATAGATTTCAGTGAGTCCAATGTGGTACTCTGCGCCAATACCGGGAAGTACGAAATTTCTGCGGCGCTGATCACCATTCAGTTTCAATTCATTGTTCCCTGAAAAGTTCAACCTGCCACCGGCTGTATTCATGATGTTTTCAACCCGAAATCCCGGTATCAGAATGAGATTTTCATTAATCCTAATGAGGTTTTCAGCAAAAAACGCTGCATTGGATGTTTGAAATGAGAGATCAGTAGGGTATGGTCCGCTTATGTTGGTATTGTAATCATTTCCGGTATCGCCTTTACCATTCTGCATGCGGAATGTAGTTCCTTTGAAATAACGTATCCCCGAGGAAACCGTATTTTTCAACTTTCCAATCCGGAAGTCATTGATGTACCTGGCTTCGAAACCTGCATTACGGTACTCATCCACATCAACCCTGCGGTTATTGTATTGAAGCGTTGCTGGATTGATGGTGTCGGCGATATTGGGGGTTTGCATAAACCCGATACTGTTTCTGTAACCCACCATGCCAAAGGTTTTGATATTCAGCCTGCTTTTCTCATTGAATGAATAATCCACATTGATGGCAGCTATATTCCAGTTCACGGCAAACCAGTTTCTGGCACGTAGACTCTGCTTCGCATCGGCTTCAAACTGGGCATTGGTGAGTCCGCCGGGTTGCTGACTCTTGTAATTGAACTGCGTGAGTTCCAGTCCGATTTTCAGTTTATTGTTCAGCTTCCATGAAAAACTTCCGAAACCTGTATTTACATTGAATCCACTGTTGGCTCTGAATCCATCACCACGTCTGTGGTCCCAGAAAGCATAATAGTTTGTTTTTGCAGTTTTACCACCAATGGCATTGTAGGAATTGAATAAGCCAAAGCTTCCTGTTGTTTGCTGAGACTCTACCTTTATTGGCTTATTGATATCACTGCCATCTTTCATGATGAAGTTGACCAGTCCGCCGAACTGCGGACCATACTGCAGACTCGCAGCACCTCTTACCACCTGAATGCGCTGTACAGCATTGAGTTGCGGGGTGTAATAGGCTTCAGGATAGCCGAAGGGGTCGCTGCTGATGTCGTAGCCATTCTGGCGGAGGTTGAATTCCCAGCTGCGGTTCGGACTCAATCCGCGGGCAGCTATGCCAATTTGAATGCCACTGGGATCACTTTCCCATACCTGGATTCCGGGCACCTTTGCCATCACCTGTCTCATGGTATTGGTAACTACATTACCCTGCACATTATCCATCACAATCAGGGAGTTTTTCTTTCCTGCATTGATGGTGGTACCCACAATTTCGGGTAAGAAAAGGATATCTGCTTTGGTGTTCCTTCCCACCAGGGTTATCTCTGCCAGGTATTTGGTGTGGTAGAGCGCAGAATCCGTCTTAAGCACCAAACTGTCCTTTGTCTGCCCCTTCACATTAAATCCTGCCACTATAAAAACGATCATCACCACAAGTCGATTCATCTTGCATTTTATTTAAGATGCAAAACGAAAAAAAATATCCCTTAATTGTTTACGAATAGCGAAAACCAGTTATCGAAATGCGGAATAAATTGAAGGGCTCTGGGTAGATGTTATTGCAATCAACAGATAAAAACAGGAATAGATACTTTGAGTTTCCTACAATCATTGACTGCTTTTCGCGGTTTCTGCCTGAATGAGTGCAGTCAGCATTTTCACCAGTTCCGGCTGTTTTTCAGCGAGGTTGTTGCGTTCACTTATATCATCCGTGAGGTTATAAAGCTGATCCTGAGGCAGGTTGCCTAGCTCTGTATTGGTGAGCAGGTTTTTTGCTTGTCTGTTATTGGCTTTGATGAGTTTCCAGTTCCCTTTGATGATGACATTGGCCTGGGTGCCATTATTTTTAATCAGGTATTCCCTTCCATCAGTATCTTTTCCCAGCCAGGCATTCAGCTGATTTTGCTGATGGGGCTTTGTATCCGGTAAGGGCAGCAAGACTTGATAGTAAGTCTATCTGGGAGACCAATGCGTTTGAAACCTGATTTCCCTTCACTTTTGCCGGCCAACTCAAGATAGTTGGAACACGGGTTCCGGCTTCGAAACTGCTGTATTTTCCTCCCCGGAGTATTCCAGCTGGTGTATGTCCGTTCAGTTGTGTAACTGCACCATCTTCATAGCCATCATCGAGTACAGGACCGTTATCACTGGAGAAAATGATGAGTGTGTTTTCATAGAGGTTCATCGCTTTGAGTTGGGCAATGATTTCCCCAACAGCCCAGTCTATCTGCAAAATGGCATCACCCCTAAAACCT
>JBDLUZ010000141.1:0-10291 GCA_039805045.1 Bacteroidota bacterium
GTAAAAGCATCGGTCATGTAATGTCCTTCTTTCGGAATTTCATAATCCTTGTCGTCTAATACAAATCGACGCTTGTCTCTTTCTGCAGGAGTGATTTCAAAAAAACTGGAAGCGCCTGAAATCAATCCATAGTAACGATCAAATCCTCGCTTCATGGGCCAATGCTGTGGACGCTCACCTACATGCCATTTACCTGACATGTATGTACTGTATCCTGCTTTCTTCAATTCCTCAGCAATTGTAGGAAAACTGTCATTTAGGAAACCCTGATAAGATCCTTTTTCGATTGGCGCCTTGGCCAAACCAACCATTCCGCCCATGCCCACCGTATGTGGGTATTGACCAGTTAGCAAAGAGGCACGGGTTGGACAACAACGTGAGTTGTTGTAAAATTTCTTCAACTTGATGCCGTTGGCCGCTAACTGATCCAGGTTAGGAGTATTGACCTCACCACCATAACAACCCAGGTCAGAATAACCCATATCATCTGCCATGATATAGATGATGTTGGGTCTTGGATCAACAGTAATATTTTTTACGGATGCCAATCCAATAAAAGCAGCAAAAAGAACAAAGCTCATTGCCAGCTTCAAGGAAGACCTTCTGTTGATATCGCGAAAAGAGAGTCGAATTGGGTGCTTAAAAAGCATATGATTATTTTTTCAATTGAATAATTTCTGATGCTGCCAGCAGAAATGCCCCGGCACCATATGACTCCCAGCTCTCAGCATTGAAGTTCCTGCGGGGATCTGCACCAATGGGTTGAACCCATCCCACTTTTCCTTCTGGAGTGAGCAGGGTATTGAGGCCAGTCCAAGCAGCTTTCACCGCAGGAAGAAATGTTTTCTTGTCCAATATCTTGTTGTTCAAACCCCAGGCCATCGCATAACAATTGAAAGCAGAGCCACTTCCCTCCCCACCAGCATAAGCCATTGGATCCAATAAACTTGTTCTCCAAAGTCCGTCTTCCTGTTGCAGAGACAATAAGCGTGCAGACATATCCTTGAACAGATTGATATAAAATGCACGGGTTGGATGATCTGCTGGCATTTCTTTCAACAACCGCACCAGGCCGGCCATCACCCATCCATTTCCACGAGACCAGAAAACTTTCTTTCCGTTGGACTCTCTTTTTCCATTTCCATTGGCATCGATGAGATAAGATGCATCCCTGGCAAACAGTTTTTCTTCATTGTTGTACAACAACCGATAGCACTGCATGAAAAGTGTATCTGACAATGCCAAGTAAGAGGGATCGTTGAAAGTTTTGGCTAACTTGGCCAAGGTTGGAGGCGCCATGAACAATGCATCACACCACCACCATGTAATGCCATGCCTTTTGATTTCTCCGCCAGGCACTAGGGCCATTTTTTTGATGGAATCAATGCTCGCCTTGAGCATCAACTCATGCTTACTGATACGATAAAGATCGATATAGGTTTGGGTAATGGCAATATCATCTGCATGGTCATATCGCTTGCCTGGGAGCCAATTGTTACGGGAGCCGATTGCGTTCAATGAATCCAGCAATGCTGTTGATTTTGTTGTTTCATAAGCGGCAAAAACTCCGGTATAAAATGCAGCATTGGTCCAAGTATTTTCAGGCTTACCATTGGAATGTTTAAACTGCCAATCTGAAACCCTCAGCATGGAAGCTTTGATGTTGGAAGGCTTGAAAATATTGGAGGACTGAGACAAAGTATTATTTGCAAATGAGAACATCAATGAAACCAGGATGAGTTTGGCTATGGCCTGTTTAAATTGGTGCATGTTTAAAATTTAAATGATTGATTTATTTGTTTGTGAATGCCGGATTGTATTTACCCCTTTCCTTGAATCCGTCAAAAGATTTCATAGCACCAAATCTTGGATATCCTTCAAAAACATCTCCTTTTCCTTCTGAACGAGGATCATGCTGCTCTTTGAGTTTGGTTTCCAATAATTTTTTCAATGATGATTTGACCTTGTACAGTTTTTTGTCCTTAGACAAATCATTGAGACAATAGGGATCTTTGATTATATCATAAAGTTGTTCCACATTTCTTTTTTCAAAACCAAGTGCAAACAAACCAGGAAAAGACTGGCGTTCATTGATCATGTGAGTTTTGGTGGGTGATGCATCGATATCCTCATACCCTTCCATGTTTTTTTCATTGGATTTTCCGTCTGCTGCAATCTGTTTAGTGGGAGCAGGATCACCTGCAGGCCAACGATCGGGTGTGTAATTCCTGATATACAAATATTGTTGTGTTCGGATTGCCCTTGCAGGATACCCAAGGTTGTCTGCACGTGCATGGGTATGCCTTTCCCGTCCTGTGAGCACGTAAGACCTGGATGGGTCTACCAGACCTGAAGCCTTGGATTGAAGAATGGGAAGCAAAGATTTACCGGTGATACCATCAAAATGTTTGACGCCAGCCAGATCCATGATGGTTGGAGCCAAATCAATCATACCAACAAGATCAGTTACTTTTCGGGAAGCGCCATTGATAGATGGACCACATATGGCTAGGGGAATATGGGTTCCATAATCCTGCAAATTTGCCTTTGCATAAGGGAATGCCATTCCATTGTCAGCTGTAACAATGATGATGGTATTGTCCAACTCACCACGCGCTTCAAGCATTTTGATCATTTCCCCCAATTGCTTGTCGAACCAACCAATTTCCAATGCATAGTCAAGCATATCATTTTTAACCAGATCATTATTGGGTAAAAACCGTGGTACGGTAGAATCCGTTGCTTTCAGCCCTGCCTTTGCTCCAGAACCTGCTTCATACACCCGGTGGGGCTCTTTGGATCCATACCAGAAGAAAAAAGGTTTATCGGCTGGCTTGTCGTTTAGAAAATCATTGAAATTGGCTGCATAGTCTGTACTGACAATCCCTTTGGTAGGAACTTTTTCAAACTTTCTTTTGTTATATTCTGGTCCTACAGGATTTCTAACCCAACCAGCATTTTCAAAATTTCCCGGATCCCAGGCCTTTCCTGTAAATCCTATAAAATAACCAGCAGTTTCCAATGCATCAGTAAATACTGGAAATTTTTTCGGGAAATAGCTGGAGTGCGTACCTGCTTCTTCAAGTTGCCAGATATTTCTGCCTGTAAGCATTGCTGCCCTAGAAGGGCTGCACTGTGGGGCTGCAACAAAAGCATTGGTAAACATTATCCCACGCTTTGCCACTTCATCAAAATACGGTGTTACAAAAATATCCTGACCCAGTGCAGAAACATGAGCAAATGATTGGTCATCTGCTATTGCAAAAAGGATGTTGGGTGGGCGATTGATTATCTTTGGATCAAGGACATGAAGCCATTGATTGCTGCTAAAAACAAGCGAAACCAAAGTTATTGTCAAAAGAAAAATTATCCTTTTCACATGACTATATTTTATTGAAAGATTTTTCCAAATCCTGTTCAACACCCCATAATAGCTTTTGGATGGAAGACTGTCGCTCAATCAATTCAGGTTCAAGAACCTTTTCGATTGGGGCTTCATTTTTAACATCATTTTCAACCAAGCGCAGCAATAGTTCTATTGTCTCTACTGCAATCTGCGTAATAGGCTGTGAAGCCACTGTTATGGATGGAGTGAAAAGCCTAAAAAGATCGTTGTCATCAAAACTCACTACGGCCAAGTCATCAGGTATGGACTTACCCACCTTCTTCAAGGCTTCTATACCATGAACACCAAGGTAGTTGGTTGCGAAAAACAAGGCCTCCAATTCAGGATTCTCTCTTACAAAAGCCATGATGGATGCAATGGTGTTTTCGGCAGAATCATCAAACTTCACTTTTAAACTCAATTGGGATTTCCCTGATTTATGAAATGATTCCATCGCTGCGAAATAACCTCTCTCCCTTTCAAACATCTGAGACATGTCACTATGGATGGTAACAAATCCAATCTTCTGATAACCATTACTGAGCAAATGACGGGTGAGATCAAAAGCACCCTTAAAATTATCTAGCACTACTGCATTGGCAGACAATTTAGGAACTGTTCTATCAAGCAATACAAATGGCATCTTTTCATTTTTAAGCTTCTCAAGTTCCTGAAAAAGGTCTTTGGTTGGCGTAATGATCATTCCATCAACTGAACTGTTGCGCATTTTCCTGATCAGCGCTTTGGCCGTTTTGGGATTGTTGTCGGTACTGCTCAGAAAAACATTGTATCCCCTTTTCGATGCTTCCAATTCAACAACTTTGGCAATGTTTCCAAAGAAATAGTTACCAAGATCTTCCACAATCAATCCAATTGTATTGGACTTTCCTGTTCTCAGCAAACGAGCTGCGTTATTAGGTGTATAATCTTTTTTAACAATCAGGTCCATGACCTTGTTGATGGTACTTTCACTGATGCCCATCTCTTCTCCCTTTCCGTTAATCACAAATGATACGGTTGTTATGGAAAGCTCAAGCTCTTTTGCAATATCCTTGATGGAAATCTTTTTTGTCATGTTTGTTTGGATATCGATGGTTTTCAGCTGTCAGCGGTTAATCCCCCAATTTTGATTGGATTTTGCAGACATCTCTAGTTCTAGTTTACCACCTTTTACAAGTATTTCATGATCAAAAAATGGTTTATTCAATACATTGCCATTCAACTTTGCCGATCGGATGTATAAATTTGCAGGACTGTTATTGACTGCTTCGATAACAAATTGTTTACCTGCGTAATATTTTTCGTTGAGGTGAATGGTAACCTTGTTAAAAATAGGACTGGTAATTTCATAAAAAGGTTTTTCGCTGGTGCCTCCATCGGTTGAAAAGAGTCCGATTTTAAGCAACACAGCCAGCGATCCCATCAAGCCTTGGTCCTCATCCCCACTGTAACCTTTTTGGGGTGATATACCACTGTATACCGAATCAACCAATGTTCTTGTCCAATATTGTGTAAGCCATGGTTTACCAGCATAATTAAAAAGAAATGGCGTTTGCATGCATGGTTGATTACCGTAGTTGATGTAGACTCTTCGCTGTGCTTCCCTATCAGGTGGATTCTCAGATTTACCAGAAACAAAGCTATGTTTGCGTGCTTCGGTAAAAGCAAAATTCAGCTTATCCGTGAACTTCTTTGCTCCACCATGTAATGAAATCAGTCCGGGTACATCATGAGGCACAAACCAGGTATATTGAGCAGCATTACCCTCGTTGAATCCATGTTCATAACGGAGTATATTTGTTAAAAACATTTTTATAATGTTGTGAACGCTGCATGAAAAGCGTATGATCTGAGTCCTGCCCAAGATGCTTTGCAAGCTGGGCAAGGGCATAATCCTGATAGGCATATTCAAGTGTCTGTGCAGCCCCATCCTGATGAAAACCATATTTTACAGGATGAAGGGGATGTGGAATGTATCCAAGTTCAATGTATTCTTCAATTCCACCTCCTTTAAATGTTTTGTGCTCATAACCCGCTTTACTCATCATGCCCCCCGGGAAATGATCTTTACGTATTCCCTCATATGCTTTTTTTATGTCAAACCCCCTTATCCCTTTCAGCCATGCACTGGCAATAAATGGCGTGGTTGTAGCTCCCGTCATCACATAGGTATAATTTCCGCCAGACGGTCCGCGCGGAACCAGTCCACCATCATCATACATCTTAAGCATGGATTGTATAAACTCTTCGGTCACCTCAGGGTAAACAAGATGCCAGAGTGTATTGAGAGACCACTGTGCCCCCCACCAGGAATCTGAATTAAACATGCGGTAAGCAGGTTTGCCAGATTCTGTGAGCGGCACATACCGCTTTAATGGCTTTTCACCTGTATTGTCTATGTATGCACCACTGTTATCACTTACAATCCTTCTGCCCTGCAATGCATGGTAAAGGTCTGTATAGAACCTGCGTTGTTCAGTTTCTGTTCCACCCTCAACATCTATTCTGCTCAACCATTGGTCCCACTCGGCAGCTGAAGCGGCGACAACTTTATCAAAATCCCAGCCAGGCAATTCTGTAAGGAGGTTGTTCATGGCTTCATCCACACCGGTATAAGATATGGCAACCTTCATCATTTTCACCTGATTCTGAGCTGTCTTGAATCCTACATAGATTCCGGTTTTAGCACCTTCCACCTTGTATTCACTATCCCCTGTAGTATTATTACCTTGTTCAATAACAGGCAACCTAACCCCTTGTTTCCAACCACCAACATATTCAAATGGCTGATCAAAAGAAGCTACAAAATAGACCGTGATGGGTTTTGGACGCCTTACTGTGGCTGCCATTGTTACCTCACCGCTGATCAATTCATTATTAACTACTTTAACACGTGCGCTTTGCGTTTCCGATGAACCAAGAACAGTGCTGAAGTCGAACAGAATTTGTGCTGAGTCCGTTGCAGGATACGTATACCTGTGAAACCCTACACGTGTAGTTGAAGTCAGTTCTGCTGTAACGCCATAGGTTTTGAGTTTTATTTTGTGATAACCTGGCCTTGCAGTTTCTTCCTGATGAGAATATGTTGAGCCATAGGTATCCGGACCAAAATGCCCTTTGAATTTGCCTGTTGTTGGAAGAACAGGGATACCAGAAAGCTCCCAGCAGTGGATATGGCTGAAACAACGGATGGTATCCTCGTTGTACTTATAGCCGGTATTCCAGACACCACGGAGGTTCATATCCGGACTCAAGTTAACCATGCCGAATGGACGTGTAGCGGAGCTGAAGTAAAAAAAACGGGAATTGGCAGCATCTACCATGACTTCTACCAAATCCGATTTCCGCTGCTTTCCAACCTCTTTTTGCTGGGCATAAACCTGGCCTGAAAAGCCTGCTAACGCAGATAATACAATTAAAAAAAACCTCATGGTATTATTTTATGGAATCTCCCAACAATTTAGTTCAAAACAGGGAGTAAAAAAATGCCAGGCCTCCTTTCAAGAAGAATCCTGGCATTTTAAGTAAGTCAAAAGAAATCAATATCCAGGATTCTGCTCAATTCTGGGACTTGAGTTATCCAGCATGCCTTGCGGGATGGGGCGCAACAGATGCTTGGTTGCAATTTGGGCAGCTCCTGCCCTTCCCCACTTGGTCCAGCCATTGAATGTTGTTGAACGCTCTATCAGCTTACCTGTCCGCTTGAGGTCGAACCAGCGTTGGTTGCCCTCGCCAAGCAATTCCCTTCCCCTTTCATCAAGGATCATGTCTATGTTTATGTTGGCAGCTGAAGCCCTGTAAGAAACAATATTGGTGAGTGGATCCAGGACATTGCCGGGATTGGTGGCACACATAGGTGATTTGCCGGCATTGGTTCCCAATGCCCTATCGAGCACCCTGTTATAGTAAACATCTGCTGTTCCGAGTTTTGCACCGGTTCCGCCTTTTACAATGGCTTCGGCAGCCATCAAGTATAGCTCTGCAGAACGGAAGAGCGGATCATTGAAGGTGGAATAACCATCTGCATACAAAATGCCGGGCTGCCAGAACTTCCAGAACATAGGGCCACCCCAAGCCATAGGATCCACTATCACCTGTGTTGGTGAAGTGAGTTTGCCCAACCAGTAAAGGTCAACCACATTTTGAACAGCATATTTTTTGGTACCGCCAGGAATATTTCTGCCCAACTGGGTGACATCATTCATAGGTACATTCCAAGGAAGCACTACTGCCGTGGTATCTCCAATAACGTAACTCAGTGACAGTGCTTGCGGATAGGGTTTATTGGATGCCAATGAAACGGACCCGTTAACAGTTGCATAACTGACAGAATTGAAGGTCCCTTCATAACGCACATCCATCACAGGATCAAACAACCTGTAACCGCCCCAGGTAACCTGCATTTGCGGTAAAAATCGGTTGTATGTACTCGTCCGTGATTCTTGGGCAACGTTATTCGGACCACCACTGAATACACTATGCATATTATTACCAATCAAACCGTTGGATGTGCTGAGGTTACCGTCACCATTGTACGCTGTTCCGGTGTTATTGGCATACTGCACTGCAAAAATCACTTCTTTGCTTGCATTGGCAATCGCAACAGAACTGGCCACAGTGGCTGTTTCCTTTTTGGGGTTCTTGTTATGGATTGGCCAGAGGTTATTCCAGTTTGTTTCCATCGGATATAATCCTGAAGAAATCAGCTCATCACAAAGTGCCAGAGCGCTGGTGAAATCAGCAGGTGAACCCCCAAGGGCATTGTTGAAATTCCATCCGCGGGTAAGATAAACCCTGGCCAACAGAAATTTAGCTGCCCCTTTGGTTGCCCTGCCGGCATCCTTTTGGACAACAGGCAATTTAGCGATTGCATCATTCAAATCTGTAATGACCTGGCTGTAAACATCTTTTGCTGGCGCCTTCTTGACTTCCAAGCTAGCACTAACGGTTTCTGACAATGGCATGGGAACATCACCCCAAAGCTGCACAGCCCAAAAGTAGGAAAGTGCACGAAGGAATTTGGCTTCACCAACCCTTTGGTTGCGGATGGAGTCTACCATATTCAAAACAGCTGGAGCGCGATCAACAGCGGCATTGCATCGGTTGATTTCGCGGTATAAGAGATCCCAGGTAGACTGTAACTCAGCCACTGTTGAATTGAGTCCGATGTCATAGGAATCCCATACACTTCCTGATTGTGTCGTTTGGCCTGGGAAATACAGCGTTCCGGCCCACCCGCCGGCTGAAAACAGGTCTGTACCCAACATGTAAGGCGTTCTGATCTGTGTGATATTCCGCAGCAGTGGGTAACAGGAGGTAACAAGTCCCTCATAGCCTGCTGCTGTTGAATAATAATTATCTGTAGTTCTGTTGGCAGGATTATATTCGTCAAGAAATGACTTTTTGCAGCCGGCCACAATCAGGAGTGCCATTGCCACAGCAAGCATGCCATTTATTCCAATTAATTTTTTCATAAATATTTTTTATAAATGTTGGATTAGAAACCGATGTTCGCTCCGATTGCAAAGGTCAGGTTAGGTACATCATCAATGAATGTGTTGGAGTTGTATTCAGGATCCATACCATTGAACCTGGTCCAATAGGTTGGATTGATAACCTGAAAATAGACCCTCACCCTTTCAATATTTTTCTTTTCCAGCACTTCCCTCGGGAGGCTGTAACCCAAGGTGACATCAGAAAGCCTGATGAAACTGGCGTCTTCATAGCTCCTGGCTCCCCTGTAGGCTTGCGGAACACCTGGACCGTAAAAATCGTTGGTTGGGTTGTTCTTGGTCCAGTAATTCATAACCATGTGGTTGTAACGTGTTCCAGTGTATTCACCCATGGTACCGTCGAGCATGCCATTCTTATACATGGTTCCATTCCGGTAATAGAATAGGAATGACAGGTCAAAATTCAGGAAACTCATCCTGTTGGTCATACCCATGGTAAAGTTGGGAAGCTGGGTGCCCAACCATTGCCTGTCGTCCTTTCCTGGAGAATTGGAAATGACACCATCCTTGTTGAGGTCTTCAACCTTTACAGCACCTGGAAGCTGACCAAATGATTTGGCTGCAGCGCTGTCTGCCAACTGCCAAATGCCGGTCCAACGGTAATCATAAAACGAACGGACAGGTTTTCCAACAAAAAGGTTGCTTCCGATTATTGAAGTGACCCCATTGGCCAGGGCTTCAATTCTGTTGATGTTTTTAGAGAAATTGATGCTGGTGCTCCAGCTGAAGTTTTTAGTTTCGATGTTGCGGGTATTCAGCATGATTTCAATACCCTTGTTGGATACTTTGCCTACATTGGTAATAACTGAGCTGAAACCGGTGGATGTTGGTAGGGTTTGATTGAGAATGAGATCCCGTGTATTGCGTTTGTAGACCTCCACAGTTGCTGAAATCCTATTCTTAAGGAATCCCATGTTAATGCCAAGATTGAGTTCTTGGCTTCTCTCCCATTTCAGATCCTTGTTTCCTATAACAGCAGGTGCAAATCCAGAAACAGCACTTGAACCAAAACTGTAACTAGTGGTCAGTAAACCAGCTTGTGTACTGTAGGCTGCCACATTGGAATTACCCACTTCACCATAACTCACCCTCAATTTAAGATCTGAAAACACATTCAGGTTCTTGATGAATTCCTCATCACCAGCCTGCCATGCAAATGCACCGGAGGGGAAGAAAGCCCATTTATTCTCATCAGACAATTGTGAAGCGCCATCCGCACGTCCGGTAAGGGTGAGGAGGTATTTGTCGTTGAAGGTATAGTTCACCCGAGCCATATAGGAAGAAAGAGCATTGCTGCTATAACCACTGCTGGACGTGACTACTCCGCCAGTTCCCAGATTGTACCAAAGGGACGCAAAGGGCAAGTTGGTTGCTGCAATAGCATAGTTTTCGG
>JBDLUZ010000142.1:0-5239 GCA_039805045.1 Bacteroidota bacterium
AGCCTACAAGCTGGAAGTCATCAAGAATATAGAAGTTTACGGTGAAATGCACCGCTATATTCCCGTTTTGGCAAAGTGGGCAGGTTTCGGTAAGATTGGTGAAAAGGAAGTAGAACACCGCGCAAGGAAATACGGTACATCTAAATTTGGATGGGAGCGTTTCGTCAATGGTTTCCTTGATCTTACTACTATCATGTTCATCGGGAAGTTCGGGAAAAAACCCATGCAGTTTTTCGGACTGCTTGGCACCTTTTCATTCATGATTGGATTTGCAATCAGCTTGTATTTGCTCGTTTCCAAAATAATAGACTTAGAATTCCCGATAACAAACAGGCCTGCATTTTATGTTGCACTTACCATAATGGTGATTGGTACACAACTGTTTCTTGCTGGTTTTGTGGGAGAAATGATATCCCGGAACTCGCCAGACAGAAACCACTACAACATCGACTCCAGGAAAGGCTTCTAACATAAAAGTCTGATGCCAACACCGCAGCACATCGTTTTTATTGGTCCGGCTCACCCCTATCGCGGAGGTATTGCTTCTTTTACAGAGCGTCTTGCTACTGCTTTTCAGTCTGATGGTCATCAGTGCACCCTTGTTACCTTTAGCCTGCAGTACCCTGGATTTCTTTTTCCCGGTAAAACCCAATATGCAGATAAGCCTGCACCTGTGGGATTAAAAATCTACCGGTGGATCAATGCTGTCAATCCTTTCAACTGGATTAAAACCGGATTAGCTGTCAGAAATCTGAAACCAGATCTCATCATAGTAAGATACTGGATGCCTTTCTTTGCTCCGGCATTCGGAACTATATTGAGAATTGCCAGGTTTCGCAGCAATACAAGAATCATCTGTATTGCAGATAACATCATACCTCACGAAAAAAGACCGGGAGACAGGCAACTTACAGCTTATTTTAACAGCGCAGTGGATGCTTATGTGGTGATGAGTGCACAAGTAAAGGATGATCTGAAGAAACTGGGTATCAGCAAACAACATGTATTTCACCCCCATCCGCTCTTTGATCATTTTGGCGATCAGGTTAGCACCTCCTTTGCCAGAGAAAGATTGAAACTGGATCAGTCCCGCGGCATACTTTTATTCTTTGGATTCATCAGGCATTACAAAGGTCTTGATTTGTTGCTTGAAGCCATGACAGATCAACGTATCCGTGAAAAGGGGTACCAGCTGATCATTGCAGGAGAATTTTATGAAGACGAAGAAAAATACAAGGATTATATCCGAAATAACAATTTAACTGATAACATAAGGCTTGAAAATCAGTTTATTCCGGAAGAAGAGATTCCGCTGTATTTTAGTGCTGCTGATGTGTTGATTCAGCCATACAGGCATGCAACCCAAAGTGGCGTAACTCCCCTAGCGATGCATTTTGACTTGCCAATGATTGTTACAGAGGCTGGTGGATTGCATGAAATGGTAGAAAATGGAAAAACAGGACTTGTGGTATCCCCAACCTCCACTGCAATAGCTGATGGAATCCTGCAGTATTTTAAAACAGGCAAAATTCATTTTCAGGAGCATATCCCAGCCTATAAGGCAGGGTTTTCCTGGTCTGGACTTGAAAATGCACTGATCAAACTTGATCATTCGATCATCCAACAAAAAGCTAAATAATTGTAAAACATACTATCATGAACCCAAAATACCTCAATTTTGAAAACAAAAAGGTGAACAGGTTCAATTTATTGGTTTTATTGATGTTTGTTGCAAATGGACTCTTTGCCCAGGAACAGTTGTTGGATGAAGACAGGATCTTTTTGGACAGCAAACAAGACAGCCTTGCGCATTATGGCAGACAGCTTGTTGAATCAGATGATGTGGCAGTCCGTTTCCGGTCAGATAGTTTTTTCACCCGCATCTTGATGCGTGCCCTCAAAACAAAACATTCCTTTCATTACCCTTTTGATTCGCTGCTCACTATTTCACGTGTTTATGCACCGGATAGTGCATTCAGGATCTTTACCTGGCAGGTGAGCAAAGACGAGGACGTACACAGGAGACACGGCGCCATTCAAATGAATACACCTGATGGCAGTTTGGTTCGTTTTCCGTTGATCGACAGAACAAGGTTGATCAATAATCAGGCAGATACAATCACCAGCAATGAATGGTGGATTGGCGCAATCTACTACCGTGTGCTGATGCATGAATGGCAACAGAAAAAGATTTACACCTTGTTCGGGTATGATGAAAATTCTATCCGGAGTACCAAGAAAAGAATCGAAGTGCTTCGATTTGACCAGGCCGGAAATCCGGTTTTTGGTGGACCATTCTTCAGTTTTGCTGAAGATACCATTCCCAAAAAGACACAAGCAAGGTTCTGGATAGAATACAAGAAAAATGGAAATGCCAGGATGATGTATGATGATGAACTTGAATTAATCATTTACGATCACCTCATTTCAGAATCCAATGAACCTGCAAAGAAGTTCACCTATCACCCAGATGGCGATTATGAAGGGTTTAAATGGATAAAGGGACAATGGATGCACATCGACAAGGTGTTTAATCAGAAACTTGAAGATGGACAGGCACCGGTTGTAAATCCAGCAATTGAAAAGAAGTTACCTCCAATAAAAAAGGATAACTGACGAATCAGTCATCCAATTTCAATACCGCCAAGAAGGCTTCCTGAGGAACTTCCACATTGCCGATTTGCCTCATCCGCTTCTTACCTTCCTTCTGTTTTTCCAGGAGTTTACGCTTACGGCTGATATCACCACCATAACACTTGGCAGTCACATCTTTCCGCATAGCAGAAATATTTTCACGGGCTACTACTTTAGCACCTATAGCAGCCTGAATAGCAATCTGGAATTGTTGACGAGGAAGCAGTTCTTTCAATTTCTCACAAAGCTTTCTGCCAAAATCCTGTGCCCTACTCCTGTGAATCAGTGCAGACAAAGCATCAACCTTATCACCATTCAAAAGAATATCCATTTTAACGATATCACTTTCACGGTATTCGATGGGAACATAGTCGAATGAAGCATAACCCCTGGTCTGGCTTTTCAGCTTATCATAAAAATCAAATACAATCTCTGTCAGTGGCATTTCAAAAATCAACTCAACACGTGTTTGCGTAAGGTAGCTCTGGTTTATCAGCATGCCCCGCTTACCCAAACAAAGCGTCATGATATTCCCAATGTAATCAGGTTTTGTGATGATTTGTGCCCGGATGAAAGGTTCATCGATTTTGTCCATTTGCGTAGGTTCGGGCATCTCACTTGGATTATTAACCAAGATTTTTTGTCCACGTGTTCCATAAGCAATGAAGCTTACGTTGGGAACTGTAGTGATAACAGTCTGGTTGAATTCACGCTCTAACCTTTCCTGGATGATCTCCATGTGCAGCAGTCCAAGGAATCCGCAACGAAATCCAAAACCCAGGGCCTGGGATGTTTCCAGCTCATAAGTAAGTGAGGCATCATTCAGCTGGAGTTTATCCATACATTCCCGCAACTCTTCGAAATCTTCCGTATTTACTGGGTAAATACCCGCAAATACCATTGGCTTAACTTCCGAAAAGCCTTTTATCATTGGAGCTGGGTTGGCTGCACTTACAATGGTATCACCCACTTTAACTTCCTTGGCATTTTTGATACCCGTAATCAGATAGCCCACATCACCACATTTCACTTCCTTTTCCTCCTGCATAGATAGTTTGAGGATACCCACTTCATCGGCCCCATAATCCATGTCTGTTGACACGAACTTGATTTTTTCACCCTTTTTGATAGAACCATTCATGATTCTGTAATAGACAATGATACCCCTGAAAGAGTTGAAAACAGAGTCAAAAATGAGCGCCTGAAGCGGTGCATCTGGATTGCCTTTTGGACTTGGTATACGAGATACAATAGCTTCCAATATAGCCTCAATGCCAATACCTGTTCTTCCGCTTGCAAGCAAAATTTCTTCAGGCTTGCAGCCAATCAGGTCGATAATCTGGTCTTTAACCTCTTCAATCATGGCACCATCCATGTCAATCTTATTGATGACCGGAATGATTTCCAGGTTATTCTCTACAGCAAGGTAAAGATTAGAGATTGTTTGTGCTTGTATACCCTGGGTAGCATCTACCAGTAAAAGTGCACCTTCGCATGCTGCAAGAGCTCTGCTCACCTCATAGCTGAAATCAACGTGACCGGGCGTATCGATAAGGTTTAATGTGTATGATTGACCATCAGTGTGCTTGTAATTAATCTGAATAGCATGGCTCTTGATGGTAATACCTTTTTCCCGTTCAAGGTCCATATCATCAAGAACCTGATCCTTCATTTCTCTATCACTGATTGTATTTGTTGATTGCAGTAATCTGTCTGCCAGGGTAGACTTCCCATGGTCAATGTGGGCTATGATGCAAAAATTTCTGATATGTTTCATGAAAATTGATAATGATAAGGGGTTTAGATTCAAATCATTATGGCAGCGCAAAGTTAATCATTTTGAAATCCCTGTAAAACTTGTATTTTCGTCTTCTATGGATAATTTGAGAGAACAGTTTGAAGTGGCCGTGAAAGAAGTGGAAATGCTGCGAGACAGACCCAGTAATGACAGCCTTTTGGCATTATATTCACTCTATAAACAAGCCAATGAGGGAGATAACAACAATCCCCCACCCGAAAATCCTTTTGATTTTGTTGCCAAGGCCAAATATGATGCTTGGTTATCTCAGCTAGGCAAATCGAAAGAAACAGCGATGGGGGATTATATAGAGCTTGTTGAAAAGCTGAAAAGTTAATCTGCTAATCAGCTTTTTAGTCCGTTTATTACCTGTACAAATTCTCCTGCTACAAGTGATGCACCTCCTACGAGGCCTCCATCAACATCCGGTTGTGAGAATATTTCAGAAGCATTGGCCCCCTTTACACTGCCCCCGTAAAGGATAGATATTTTTTCTGCAGTTTCATGGCCATACTTTGAGGCAATAACCTGACGCAAATGGGCATGCATTTCCTGAGCCTGAGCAGAGGTAGCCGTTTTTCCAGTGCCTATTGCCCAGATAGGTTCATAGGCAATCACAATCTTTTCAATCTGCTGATTATCAAGGTGAAACAAGGATTGATTCAACTGTTGCTCTACATACTCATTTTCGGTTCCTGCTTCACGGACAGATAAGGGCTCACCACAACAAAAGATAGGGGTTATCCCTTTAGCAAGACATAAATCAGTTTTTGCAGCAAGCATTTCATTTGTTTCTGCGAAATACTC
>JBDLUZ010000143.1:0-5235 GCA_039805045.1 Bacteroidota bacterium
TAGATATTTGGTCAAGAAATAAATCAGATACCAATGAGTATAAGAAATATAAAAGAATTATTGTCGACCATTTTTGCTTTTTTCTTTTAAATAAAACAAGCAATATAGGTAGTACGCTTAAAAATATTGAAAAATAATAAATAGGAAGTGTGATAATGTTAAGATTTTCTTAACAAAGATATGGTCAATTTATTTTAGATGCAAGATTTAGAGGGCAAACCATCCATGTTCACCTTTTGATCTATCAGCGACAATTCCTTTGTTAGTATTCAATAATCCTTCTGGCGTTACAATGGATGTTTCAAGTATCGGATTATTTTCCTTATCCAAGCCTACCAATACAAAGGTCTTTTCGCCCTTCTCATTGATTGCATTGTAAATGCTGATTCCAATGCATCCCGGTTGTTCAAGCAGCTTATTGAGAATGTTTTTACCAACGAATTGTGCATTTCCCTCTCCGGTCTGGTCGTAAAATGCTTTAACCATGCTTACGCCAAGATCATATCCAATGTCTTCACCTACTGTTTCATTGAGAAGGACTTTTTCTTTGATGTCTGATTTACTTTTCAGCATAGGATTGGTTTTGTGGATAACTTATTGATAAGCTATGTAAAAGTGGCTTTTTTGCACAGTTTGACAAAAAGGGACTCGTAAAAATACGATGATAATATTTTGAATATTGCTTATAATTCAATGATTATCATTTGATTATAATTAATTGTCTTGCATTTTGTCAAACAAATATAGGGTAAAAATACGATACTGTTTGCGTAAATTTACGGTACCCTTTTTCGTGTTTTTCCCATTTATTTTGTGAAAAAAACATTCAGATGCGTGAAAAAAGGGCAGAGAGCAGTGAAATGGTTGAGATTTCGCAGAAAAAGAGTGAAATTTATGAATGGTTTTGAGCTTTTTTGTGAATTAATTCAGCATAAATGTTGATTTCTGACGTTTAATGTTGTTGAGAAAGTCTGTCAAATTCAACTGATAACCGATAAGCTTATAAAATTTAAACCAAGATGGCGGGAATAGAAATGATCAAAGTGGCAATTGCGGATGACCACAAAATTTTCCGAGATGGGATTAAAATGGCCTTATCCGGAAAGGAATACCTCAAAATTATTTGGGAAGCTGAAGATGGCAAAGACCTCATCCATAAAATGAAAATCAAGTTGCCGGACGTATTGTTGATGGATATCCGTATGCCAGAAATGGATGGAATCAATGCTATTTCCTTGCTGCGTAAAGAATATGAAGAAGTCAGGATTATTGTTTTGACTATGTATGACGATCAGGAAATGATTTCAAAGATGATGGAAATGGGAGCAAATGCCTATCTGACCAAAACCACAGATCCCGATGAAATCTACAATGCAATCCTAACCTGCATGAATGACGATTTCTATTTTAATGACCTGTTGAACAAGGCAGTTTTAATGAAATTGCAGCAAAAGAAAACAACCAGGCAGTTTTATCCCAATCCTGTAAAGTTTAATGAAAAGGAAATTAGCATATTAAAATTAATTGCTCAGGATAAAACCACTGAAGAGATATCCAGAGAGGTTTTTCTTTCTCCACGGACCATAGAAACCATCAGGCAAAATATGAAAACCAAAGTTGGTGCAAAAACCATAGCTGGACTTGTCATGTATGGTATGCGGAATAAACTGATTGATTGATTAAACAGTGGTAACACCATGTTTGATTGCATACATGGCTAAACCAACCCTGCTTTTGATATCTAATCGCGTAAATAGGGTATCCCTGATACCATCAATTGACCGCGGATTTATTTTCATGGCTGATGCAATTTCTTTGTATGTCATTTCTGTGCAGGAAAGTTTTAGAAATTCAATTTCTGTTTCAGACATCATTATCTTATTGAGGGTTGGATTATTGTCATTATCCCGGAATAAGCCGGCAAGTTTACTGCTTGTTTGGGCTGAATAGTAAAAGCCATTTTCATGGACAGACTGAATTGCATATAGCATTTCTGAAGGATGCACATCTTTTTTCATAAATCCTCTTACCCCAGCTTTTAAGAGTCTTATCAAAATGAGTTCAGAGTCATACATGGTGAGCATAAGAACTTTGATGTCTGGGTGTTTTTCCTGAAGGTAGACCGATGTCTGATACCCATCCATTTCCGGCATATTTAAATCAAGTATGATGATATCTGGAATATTATCTTCCCCAATTTTTTCTATCAATTCTTTTCCATTGCTTACTTCATATATTACTTTGCATTGTCCGGAATTATTAATCAAAGCTGCAAGTGCATTTCTGAGCAGCACATGGTCGTCAGCTATGGCTACTCTGATCAGGGATTTTTCTTTTTGTTCGTTCATTGATTGGAAGTTTTATGTTGATTGTTGTACCTACACCGTGAATTGAGAACATGTCAAGTTCTCCTGCAATTGACTTAACCCTGTCTTCAAGATTTTTTAATCCAGCCATACGTCTGATTCCCCTTCTCGCTTTTGTAGCTTCCAGGTCAAACCCTCTGCCATCATCTGATATTTTCATCCTTAGTAATTCTTCCTCAAAAATCAATTCTACCACAATGGTTCTGGCCCTTGCATGTTTAAGTATATTGTTTAATGATTCCTGAATAATCCTGAGTAGTATCAGTTCTATGTCAGGATTCAGAAAAACAATTTCACCGGTTAATTCATATTCAATTGAATAGATGCCGGTACTGGCGATGACGCCTACCTCTGATTCAATGGCCTCATTGAGACCGAACATAAGCATTTGCTCACCATCCAGTGATTTGGATAAATCATTCATCTCAATCAGCGATTTTGAAATCAGGTCAATTGTTGAATATAAGTTTATTTCTGTGTTATCCTTTTTATCCAGAAAGGTATTCAATTGAAGTTTGGCTAATGTAAGTCCAAGGCTGATGTTATCGTGTATTTCTCTCGAAATTTTTAGAAATGTTTCTTCCTGGATTTCCAGTTGTGTAGCAAGTAATGCTTTTTCGTGGTTGAGTTTGATGGTTTCCAATTCAATTTTTGCAGCTACAATACGTTTTTTAAATAGTAAAGTAAGATTTACTACTATTGACGTAGAACCCAGAATTATAATTGAGGCAAGGCCAATAATTAAAACTTTTATTAGTTCCGTATCTTCCATTTAACTGACTTGATTAATGATATAAATATTATCATGTAGCCTATTTCATTAATGAAAGCAGCGGCGTCTTGAATTTCCTCTTCATTGAAAAAACCATTGTCAGAAATAATGTAAAGCGGAACTGTAAAATTTACAAACGCAAATAAAGCGTTGTTTATGATTGAATCACTTTGTGGCCTTGTCAAATTAGGTTTTTCAATTTCGGAGTAAAATAATTTTATTGCAAATGTATTTATCATCAAAAATTCAAAAATTACTAAGATTAGGTAAAAGCTTATAATTTTAGTTAAGTACAAGAGAAATAAAAAAAATAAGACCATTATCAATATAATATTCGTTTTGTCCTTGATTATATTTCTTGAAGACTTTCCAAATTGATAGAAGATAAATACAGTAACTATTTCTATAATTATATATGTAGGCTGATATATTTTTGAAAAGCTGTCATGGAATTTTTCATATCTTAAAATCTCAAATATTAAAACAATTAATGCGTTATCTAAAAATGAAAAAAATAACATTGGAAGAAACAAATGAATTTTCTTTGCTCTCAAAGAATCTTTAATTAACAGGTTGCATGTGTAGAGAGATATGAAAAAATTGACTTTATGAAAAAGGTATGAGAGGATAAATAACGTTTTCAAATTGCTCTTTTCACCAAATTTATCCTTTTGCAGATTTCCCTCAATGTGAAAAAAACATTTTTTTGGGTGAAAAAAACAAATTTGTTTAGTTGAGTCTCGTTAATTTTATAAAGCATTGAAAATCAAATAATTGTGATTTTTGGGATGTTTTCTGTATTTTTTACACCCTTTGCGTAATTTCTGTAACCGCTTAAAAGGGTATAATTACCTTGTTGATTTACAGGTAAATATTCTATCATTGCAATTATTTACAATATCCAACCATACCAACTGTTAAATTCATGGAACAGATAAAAGTTGCCATTGCTGACGATCATGTTCTTTTCAGGGCAGGTGTAAAAACAGCCATGTCCATGCACAGGGACATTAAAATGATTGCTGAAGCAGACAATGGTATGCAGTTGTTATCAGTGCTCAAACATGTGCGTCCGGATGTTATCCTGCTTGATATTCAAATGCCAATTATGGACGGGATAACCACATTACCGGAGATCAAGAACCTTTACCCGGATGTTAAAGTTATCATGCTTACAATGCACAATGATCACTCCATGATCTCTAAATTAATGGAGTTAGGAGCAAATTCATACCTCACAAAGAATTCTGATTCTGAAATCATTTACCAGGCAATTAAGACGGTGCATGAGCAGGAGTATTATTTCAACCAGCTAACTAACAAAGCTTTGATTGACGGCTTGCGTGTGAAACGGCAGGCTGAGGCTTCACTTCCAACTGATGCTAAACTTACAGATAAGGAAATTTCAATTCTGAGAATGATTTGTGAAGAAAAAAGTACAAAGGAAATTGCTGATCTGGTTGATTTGAGTCCCAGAACTGTAGAAGCAATACGGGATAAACTTAAAGTAAAAACAGGAGCCAAGTCTCTTGCCGGATTGGTTATGTATGCCGTAAAATCTGGAATTATAGAGAGCAGACCTGCTTAATTTTCTTTTGTTCAACAATATCAATTCATGTGTGTTTTATTCACATGAATATGCCTGAAATAAATATTTTTTGGTTTAGAAGAGATCTCCGGCTCTCAGACAATTGTGGTTTATACCAGGCGCTTAGTTCAGGTATACCAGTACTTCCAGTATTCATATTTGACACGCAGATTCTCAGTAAACTTGAAGATCCGAAGGATTTGAGGGTTCAGTTTATTCATCAAACCCTTGAAAAGATTCAGGCAACATTAAAGCCAGCAGGATCAGGTTTGCAGGTTTTTTATGGTGAGCCATTAGCATGTTTTTTACAACTGTCTCAGCATTATCGGGTGGCAACGGTATATACGAACCACGATTATGAGCCCTACGCCCGAGAGAGGGATGATGAAATTGCCCTATTTTTAAAAAATATTGGCATCGATTTTAAATCTTACAAAGACCAGGTCATATTTGAAAAGAAGGAGGTTGTAAAGGATGATGGCAATCCATATACCGTTTTTACACCTTAT
>JBDLUZ010000144.1:0-5231 GCA_039805045.1 Bacteroidota bacterium
GTACCATCTACTGCTGTTGCCAAAATCACTTTACTCATTGCCATCGCTTCAAGCAATGCAATTGGAAGTCCTTCCCAAAGTGATGGCAATACAATGATATCTGCACTTTTTAAAACACCCGGCATATCAGCATAAAATGGTCTCATTCTGACACGAGCACTACATTCCATTTCTTTTAACATGGATTGGACTTCACCCAATAATTCACCAGCACCCGCCATCACTAGGTAAAGCCTGGGATTATTCTTTGCAGCAACTTCAAAAGCTTTAAGAACAACCAGTGGCTGTTTCTGAATTGTCATTCTGGCGGCAAAAAGAATAACCATTGCATCTTCTGGCACATCCCATTCTTTCCGATAATCCTGAAGATTATTATCAGGGTTGAATCTGTTTAAATCAATTCCATACCTAACAACATCAGCTTTAAATGACGAATATAACTGCTGTCCAGTTTTCAAATTTGAGTCTGAAACACAAATATTCTTTGTCGTGAAACCTGTAATTATTCTTTCTGCGGACTTCCTTATGAATTTAACAAATGGTGATTGATCAGGATGAAAAGACCAACCATGAATTGTATAGATTACTTTTATTCTTAGGAGTCTTGCAAGTAAAATGATAAAGGCACAGGCACGTGAACCATGCGCATGAATTAAATCAATCTGCTCTTCGATCAAGAATTTCCTTACCGCAATGTAGAGTCGCCAATCCAATGAATTTTTAATCGGAATCACATACACCGGAACATTCATGGCGCGCAATTGCTGCACCATTGGTCCGTCTGTAAATGACAATACAGAAGACGATACCCTTTTGTCATCCAATTTATCAACCAGGGTAAGGACGTGAGATTCTCCTCCACCAATGAGACCCTGACGAATGACATGCAAAACCCTTATCGGCTTGGTATTAATCACTGACAATTATTTGGAAATGATTTGCCAGCCATCAGGAAGTTTTTCAGAAATTTCAATATTGTCAAACTCCTTACTTTTTCTTGCACCAACTACTTTTGCCCATTCAGCCATTTTTTTGATTCCCTCGGCCAGATCAATTCCTGTAGGAGCTCCAAATACCCTGTGAGCCTTGGTATGGTCTGCATAGGCATGCAACACTTCGTTTCTTGCAGCAAGATAATTGATGTTTGCTTCAACATTGAAATGGCTGCATACTACCTGAGCCAGCTCATTGACGGTATAGGGTTGGTCCGCACCAATATTAAAAACTTCATTATATGCAGCCGGCAAATCAACACATTTTGCAATGGGGATTGCCACATCATCTATATAGCTGAATGCCCTTGTTTGCATGCCATCACCAAATATTGTCAATTGCTTACCCTGCATGATCTGATTCATGAAAATGCCGATAACATTTCTGTATTTATCCCCAATATTTTGATTTTCCCCATAAACATTGTGGGGACGAAAGACCACATAATTTAAACCAAACATTTCGTGTGCAGCTTTCAGATCCATTTCAACTGCATACTTTGAAACCCCGTACGGATCTTCAGGTTCCGGCTTCAGGTCTTCTGTCATTGGCAGTTGACCTTTACCATAAACTGCAATGGAAGATGTGAATACGAAACATTTTACTTTATGTTTAACCGATTCATTGATGAGGTTAATACTGCCAACAAGATTTGTATTGTAATTAAACCTTCTGATAAAGTGCGATAGTCCCTCAGCTGCATATGCAGCAAGGTGATAAACATATTCAAATCTGTACTGCTCAAAAAGACTTGTTACAAGCAGGTGATCTGTAACACTTCCCTGAATAAAATGTGCACCTTCAGGAATGTGATCTTCAAAGCCACCACTGAGGTCATCAAGCACAATAACTTCAAATCCCATCTCAAGGCAATACCTGACTACGTGAGAACCGATAAATCCGGCACCACCTGTCACTAACACATTTTTTTTCATATTATATCTTTTGACGCTTATAATTTCTCGACCCATCGACTGTACCACAGTTGAAATGAAAGCAACTGCCACAGTTTCTGAAACTGTATCTGTTCACCACGAAGGTATTGATCACGCAGTAATACGATTGGTTCTGGATTAAATAAACCTGTTTTAGCCAATTTCTCAGGGGATAAATAATATTCCAGTTGCTCTTTCAATTCATCTTTAAACCAAACCGTAAGTGGAGCTATAAATGGCTTTTTAGGCCTCTCCATCAATTCCCTAGGAATGTGACGATGCACCACCTCCTTTAGTAACCATTTCGTTTCACCTTGTCTGATTTTGAATGATCCAGGCAACTGAGTAAGGAATTCCACAAGATTTACATCAAGCATTGGTTCTCTTCCTTCCAGCCCAACAGACATTGTTGCCCGGTCAACTTTATTAAGGTTGTTACTCACCAGAAAAGTTTTAAAGTCCAGCGCAAGCAAGTCATTGACGACATCATTACGGTTAACTGTATTGCGGGTTCTATCGAATTCCGT
Source organism: Bacteroidota bacterium (assembly GCA_039805045.1). GTDB lineage: Bacteria > Bacteroidota > Bacteroidia > Chitinophagales > Chitinophagaceae > Pollutibacter. The sequence continues at coordinate 2,456 of JBDLUZ010000144.1, forward strand.
TACATAACGATCAAACTCAACACCAAGAAATGAACTGACTTCCTTTTCAGTTATATACTGACTGATGTATCTTACTGCCTGAACAGGATCTTTTGCTTTCCAGATAAGCTTTAACTTTTCATACCGGGTAGCAAAATTATAACTGTTCCTAAAAAAAGGAAGATGATCAGGATTTATCAATGACATAGCATTGCTCATTACGTCCTGAAGCCAATGTGGTAGTGAAACAGTATAATTTTGTGCCTGTATGAACTTGTTATATCCTCCGAAAACTTCATCCCCTCCATCAGCACTCAATGCCACTTTTACCTGCTTTGACGCGAGCTGACTAACCAAAACTGTTGGCACAGTTGAATTATCGGCAAATGGCTCATCATAGATTTCAGGTAACAGGGGTAAAACCGCTGCTGCATCTTTGGCAGACACATACCATTCCGTATGATCTGTTCCAAGAAAATTCGCTATTTTTTTGGCTTCAGGAGCTTCATTAAAGCTGGCTTCCTGAAAACCTATTGTAAATGTTTTTAGCTTTTCTGTTCGGTCAGATTGCAACAGGGCCGCTACACTTGAACTATCGTATCCTCCGCTCAAAAAAACTCCGACCGGAACATCAGAAACCATGCGGTAGGCATATGCCTTTTTCATGATCGATTCAGTCTGAAGTATCGCTTCCCCATCACCCAGATTTAATTTTGGCTTTGCATAGAAATCATCTATGCTCCAGTAACAGACCTCATTTTGAAAACCAGATTTCAAGTCAATTGACATCCAGTATCCCGGTAATAATTTTCTGGTGTTTTTGAAAATAGAATATGGTGCCGGAATATAACTATACTGAAGATAAAGCGCCAGGCTGTTTGTATCAATCTGTTTCTCAAATTGTGGATGCCTGTGAAATGATTTCAATTCAGAAGCAAAAAGAATCAGATTGTTATTACTGTAAATATGCAAGGGTTTAACACCAGCCCTGTCTCTAGCCAAAAAAAGTTTTTCCTGCCGGCGGTCAAGTAAGGCAATGGCAAACATCCCATTAAAATGAAGAAGCATGTCCATTCCCCACTTGTCATAACTCTTGAGGATCACTTCAGTATCACTGGATGATTGAAATGTATAGCCACAGTTTTCCAATTCTCGACGGACCTCCATGAAATTATAAATTTCCCCATTGTAATCAACAGTATAATCGCCAAAGTGCATTGGCTGATGACCAGATGCTGATAAATCCAGTATGGATAACCTGCGCTGACCAAAACCAACTTGAACATTAGGAAAATCGTATATTTCACAACCTGTGTCATCCGGACCTCGGTGAATTAATGCATCCGTCATCTGCTGCAATACTGAAGCAGATGTTTGTTTATTAAAATCCAGGAAACCGGCTATTCCACACACAACTTAATGATTAAATGTAATTTCATTATTGAAATGCCATAAGATGCCTTTCCAAAAAGATTTCAAATGTTGAAATTGTTTGTTTACAATGAATTTCAGGGTGTTTTTGGGGACCGTGAATAAACTGAAATAAAGCAGAAAAACCGATCGCTGAAAAAAACTCATGTTTCTCATCATGAACAAAATACGGTTCCGGGTATGATAAAACGCCTTGAAGGGACTCTCCTTTCCAGTTGTCATTGATTCCTTGTGGTAGATGAGTGACCGGGGTTGATAATAAATCTTGTAACCCGCCCGTTTGATCTGCTCACTCCAGTCCAGCTCTTCATAATAAATGAAAAACTCATTGGGCAACATACCAACTTCATCAATTACCTTTTTAGGGACCATCATGCCACCTCCATGAGCATAATTTGTAACCCTGATTTCTTCATATTGACCATTATCCTTTTCCCTACAGCCAACCATACTGTTTCTGCCAGTAAACGGATTAATGAGATTATACCCGGCATACTCTATGATTCCTTTATGAAAGTAATAATGGAATTTAGGACTCACCATCCCTGCATCTGGATATTGCTGAAAAACCTCAACCAGTCCTTCAATAAGCCCCGGGGTGAATTCAGTATCATTGTTCACAATAAACAAATAATCACCTTCAGCCGCGCTGATACCAATATTATTGCCTCCTGTGAAGCCCAGGTTTCTGCCATTACGTATCACTTTAACATCAGGCCTTATTGACATAAATGCTTCAGTGGGATCTTCCTTTGAGCCATTGTCTACAACAATAACTTCAAGGTTAGGGTAATTACATTGCGCATTGATTGACCTTAGAAAATCACATGTTATGGATGTGGTATTCCAGGTTAATGTAACTATAGAGACAAATGGAGAAGAGCTTAAAGACATCTAAAGGCAAAATTAGGATACGTAAAAATAATTATAATGCTCAGCAAATCAAACAATTAATTCATGCGTCGGTCTCTTGGAACAATGCGAGCGGTGTCAGCATCATGATTTTGAGATCAAGCAAAAATGATCTCTTTTTAGCATACAGAATATCCAGGTTAATACGCTCATTTGCTGACATTTTCTCATAACCCCTCTTTGTAACCTGCCATAATCCCGTAATTCCAGCTGGCGCCATGAATCTTGGTACGTATGCATTGGTTGTAAGCGAAGAAGCTTCATACAATGGCAGCGGTCTGTTACCTACAAGTGACATATCCCCTTTAAGCACATTAAACAATTGTGGCAACTCATCTAAACTTGTTTTCCGCAAGAACTTACCCACTTTGGTAATGCGAGGATCATTGATGATTTTTAAAAATTTAGCCTGACTATTTTCAGAAGCATCATACTGATTCAGGTGATTGAGTGA
>JBDLUZ010000145.1:0-5228 GCA_039805045.1 Bacteroidota bacterium
TTATCCAAGTTGGGTGTTTTGATTTTGCTTTGCCCGTATGAACCCAGTTCACCATACCCCAAATCGTCAGCATAGATATAGATGATATTGGGTTTGGGAGATTGAGAATAAGAAAAGTGAAATACAATACAGCAGATGAGTAAAGCAAAGACTTTTTTTAAATTTAGGAGCATCTTATGTTGTTTGAAGGAATTGTAAATTTAAAAAAAAACACCTTCGATATGAAGGCGTTTTTTGAGAAAAATTAAAGGATTACCACCCAGGATTTTGTCCCAATTCCACATTGAGTGCCTTTTCTTTCTGAGGAACAGGCCACAAATAGTGTTTTGAAGCGTCAAATGTTCTTATAACGCTGGGTACTTCAATTGTGATTGGATTACCACCTGAATAGTAGGTGATTCCAAAAACCTTACCTGTCATAACCGCGGGACCAATTTTCCATCTTCTGATATCAAATAGACGCAATCCCTCAAAGGCCAATTCAACGGTTCTTTCTTTTCTCACAATATCTCTAAGTTCAGATTGTGTCATTCCAGCTGTTAATGAGGGTAGTCCAACATCGGACCTTGTTCTTACGGTATTGATGGCGCTGTAAACGGAAGCATCAATCTGGTTTAATTCAATCTTCGCTTCTGCATAGGTAAGCAAAATCTCAGCATAACGGATAAGGATAAAATTTAAACCTGATGCGCCTGGTGTAGCAAAATCTTCAGCTGAAACATATTTCTTCAGGGAATATCCAGTAGAAGTATTGTATTGAGTTCTACCTACTTCATCGGCACCATTCTGTCCCGGAATTGGTTTGAAAGGAATACCACTTGGGAGTATATCTCCATCCAGGTACATGGTGAAACGCATTCTTGGATCCCTGTTTGCGTAGGGGTTCTGTGGATCAAATCCCGAGGTTGGATCTGTTATTGCTTTACCATTTTTCATCGTGTACATATCAGCCAATGCTTTTGTAGGGACATAATTACTTCCACTTGCTTTTTGGCTGTAAGGCCCCATAAATGAAAATGCATTGTGTGTGGCTGTACCGGCTAAGAATTGCTTATCGAGTATGACCTCTTTACTGTTTTCATTAGCATAAGTGAAAAGTTTACCATATTCAGTAATAAGTGTATATTGATTGAGGTCTATTACTGCTTTTGCTGCATCAGCCGCACCCTGAAAGTTGCCGGCCCAGAGATTTGCTCTTGCCTTAAGAGCCAATGCAGCACCTTTTGTGATTCGGCCCTTATCAGCAGAACCATATGTAGCTGGAAGTGCTGATGCTGCATCAGTCAGTTCTTTATCAATGAAAGCCCAAACTTCAGAAATTTTACTTCTGGAAACTTTAAGTCCGTCAGCAGGGGTCACATTGCTAGTAATAATAGGTACATCGCCATAAAGACCAGCAAGTTTAATATAGTGGTAAGCTCTGAGTGCTTTTGCTTCTGCTTTGAATTGATTGATTAATCCTGTATTGGATGTTTTTACTTTATCTATATTTTCCAGCACGTAATTGGCTAAAAAGATGCCACGATAACCTGACTGCCATTCTGATTGAATTCGAGAATGTGAAGCATCATATGAACCATTTTCAATATTGTATTCAACTGTGAATACTGTATTGGTGTGACCAATATCAGTGACCCCATCCAAAACAAAGAGATTGACGGCGTCCAAAGAGGAGTAAACAGAATTAACTGCAAACCGTGCATCTGCTTCTGTTTTCCAGAAAACTTCTGATGAAACACGGTCATTGGGAACAGTTTCCAAAATATTTTTTTTGCATGATTGAAGCGTGATACTCGAAAATATCAAGGCAAGCATCAAGTATAGTATGTTATTTTTCATCATCTTTCTTTTAAAAGGATTAGAAATTCAGGTTAACACCAAAGGTGTATAAACTTGTTTGTGGATAATAAATCGCTCTTCCTGATTCAGCTTCAGGATCCAAGTTCCAGTCATTCATCTTGGAAAAAGTGAGCAGGTTTGTCCCGGATACATAAACCCTTGCATTGGTAAAGCCTATTTTTTTTGCAAAAGAAACGGGAACAGAATAAACTAACTGAAGGTTTTTCAAGCGAACATAAGATCCATCAATGATCAGCCTATCGTTTGTTCTTACGTTTCTATCATCGCTTTTTCGGGGTAATGGAAACAGCGCATTGGGTCTTTCCGGAGTCCAATAATTATCTGTAACTAATTTGTGGGTAAAGCCCTCATAGATACCTATTTCTGAGAGTGCACCTGAGAGGCGGGTATCCACATCTGCTGCACCCTGGAAGAAAATATTCAGGCTAAAAGCCCCATAATTCAATTCAGATGTCATGCCAAAAGTGAACTTTGGAAAAGGATTTCCGATCATTGTCCAGTCGTCAGTGTTAATCTTGCCATCCTTATTCTGGTCTACATATCGAACATCGCCTGGTTTGGTGTTGGTTGAAATGGTTGGTGCACCAGTGATTTCAGCTGTGTTTTGAAAAAAGCCATCTGTTTTATAACCCCAATGTGCGTTGAATGGAAGTCCGACTTTTACAATATATCTGGGATCTAAATCAGAACCACTAATAAAGGGACCTGCTCCTTTTAAATCGATTACTTCATTTTTATTTATTGCTAAATTGGCGTTAAAAGAATATTGAAACTTATTGGAATTGTTTCTATATCCGAGTGCAAACTCCCACCCATAGTTATCCATAATTCCTGCATTTTGTGTAGAGCTTGCAAATCCGGTAACTACAGGAAGAGGAAGTGCCAATAAAATACCGTCTGTTCTTTTTTTATAATAATCAATTGAAAAACTCATCTTGTTGCCCCAAAGCTGTCCTTCAATTCCCAAATCTGTTTGTGTATTGGTTTCCCATGTAATATTTGGATCAGCCAAGGCTGTTTGGGCAAATGTTTGAACAGCATTACCTCCAAATGTGTAAGAACCTTGAGAAAGAGATGCGTAGTAGCTGTACAAGGGTACTGTCTGGTTACCCGTTTGTCCCCATGATCCACGAATTTTCAGATCTGTAAAAGGAGTATTGAGGTTTTGAAAAAAATCCTCCTGAGAAATTCTCCATGCACCAGAGAAAGAGGGGAAGAAGCTATATTGGTTATTTCCTGTAAAGCGGGAAGATCCATCATATCTGGCATTGGCTTCTAGCAGATACTTATTGTCATATCCATAATTCAACCTAAGGAAGGCTGATTGTAAGCCATATTTGTAATCAGAACCACTGTTGTTTTTGGTGGCATCATTTGCTCCTTGGCCCAGTGATTGAATCTCATTGTTGTAGAATCGCTCTCTATAGGCATTTAAGCTTTGCCCCTGATTGTACAATTCTGAGTATCCCAACAATCCCTTCATTTCATGTTTTTTGATTTTCTTGGAATAGTTCAGAAGATAGTTTGTAGTGATCTCAGTTGACCTGTTTCTGGATTCGGTTAGGTTGTTGTTAGCAACACTGTAGGTTCTGTTGTTGATTGAATCAAAATTGAAAACCTGGTTCTGAAAGGATTTTATTTCACTGTAATCTATGACTGCAGCAGCTTGAGCACTGAAAATCAAGTTTGGAAGAATTTCATAATCAAGTTTACCAGAAGTGAAAATATAGTGTGTGGCAATATTGTTGTAACCTGATTTTTCAGTCAATAACAATGGATTGAATCCCTGTGGACTTAAACCATAGGTTCCGTTAGGGTATTTGGGTGCGGCAAATAGCGTTCCATGGAAAAACCTGTTGAATACGTCGCCAGCAAAAGGACGGTTGGAGAGGTTATAGCGATAATTGAGATCAGTGCTGAATTTCAACTTTTTGCTTAAATGCATGTCATTTGACATTCTTAATTCACGAATCTTGGCTCCATGATTGGCTGCAATTCCAGCCTGATCCATGTAGCGCATGCTCACACGGGTTCTGGAAAAGTCACTCCCACCGCTGAAAGAAAAATTATGGCTCTGTTGTGGAGCTGGATTCAAGACTGATTCGAACCAGGTATTGACAAGTGGGTATGTATATCGGTCTTTTGAGTTTACCCATGTTTGAATGCTCGCATCTGTATACCGTGCGGGTATGGTTAATCCCTGGTTTATATAGGAAAGTTGCTGATACCGCATATAAGGTTCAAGATCCATGTTTTGGGGTTGATTGGTCGACTGTTGAATGGCATAAAACCCGTTATATGCGATTTGAATTTTACCGGATTTTGCTCTTTTGGTAGTAACGAGCACAACTCCGTTGGCAGCTCTTGATCCATAAATGGCAGTGGAAGAAGCGTCTTTCAGAATAGAAATATTTTCAACATCTTCCGGGTTGATGTTGAATAGCGTTTGTTCCACCCCATCAATGATAATAAGTGGAGAACTGTTGCCTGAACTGTTGCCAGAGAAAGTTGTAATACCACGTATTCTCATTGTAGCAGCACTTCTTCCCGGTTCACCACCCCTATCAAGTACTGTTAATCCCGGCGCTTGTCCTTGCAGTGCCTGTTGCAAATTTGAAACGGGTCTCCTAACAAGGTCAGCACCTTTTATTTGTGAAACAGCACTGGTCATGCTTACCTTTTTTTGGGTTCCGTACCCCACTACCACAACATCTTCTAAATCGTTCTTGGCTGGTGAGAGCATCACTTCAATTTGGACACCTGAACTGGAAATTGAGACTGTTTTATTTTCAAAACCAACAGAACTAACCACAAGTTGATCTCCAGTTTTGGCTATAATGCTAAACTGTCCCTCTCCGTTGGTCTGTGTACCCGAATTGCTTCCCTTGACGACAATGGTGGCACTTTCAATTGGACGATTGTCTGTGGAAGATTTGACAATACCCCTGATGGGTGTTTGTGCAAATGCAAGGGAGTTGTAAAGGCCCAACAATATAATAATTGTCAAGACCAGCTTTCTCATTTTTCTAATCATGTTAATTGTTTTATTGGAACTTTAAGTTACAAAAAGAAAAAAGAGTAAAGTATCAATACTATCTATACGTCAGTATTAAATTAAGCAAAGCTTTTCAGCAGCAGTAGCAAGCGTTTGATCTTTTTTCGCAAAGCAGAAACGCAGCACTTTATCGTCGTGCCCGTTTTGGTAAAAGGCCGAAACAGGAATAGTGGCTACACCAATCGATTTTGTAAGGTCGATGGCCAGGGCTTTGGCAGGCATTGATGAAATCTGTTCGTAGGTGGCACATACAAAATAGCTACCAGAAGAAGGCAGAAAACTGAATCGGCTATTTTTCATGTTCCCCAGAAAA
>JBDLUZ010000146.1:0-5227 GCA_039805045.1 Bacteroidota bacterium
GCTATGGTTACTGCGATCTCTTTATCGATATCGACCATTTTTTCAAGAACAGCTGGTGCATCAAATCCTTTTTGAAGGTCAGCAAGTGTTCTAAGAATCTGAACGCCCTTCCCATCATATCCGCCCGTAGCAAGCTTTTGGACAGCTGGCAGGAAATGCGCATGGGTTTCAATTTCGGCAAGTGTATTGGTGATGAGGTAATCAGCTGTTTTTATATCATGCGCAGTGTAATACTGTTTCTGCGTAATTTTATTTTTGATGGTTTGCAGGGCATCCGGATGTGGGATTACTTTTACCCCCATCTCAACCAATGCATACAAAGCCGCTGTATTTACATTTTCTATTTCAATGGTCAATGCATCTAATGTGCTTCCAAAAGAAACCACGTCATCAAAATTTCTGATATCCCCCAACTTGAAATTAGAGGTGAGCATAGCAGCCGGGCATTCTGGATCATTCTCCATCACATGCACTTCAACCTGATAATTGGCAGATGCTTGCAGTAGCATCCTGCCCAATTGTCCGCCCCCAAGTATACCCACTTTAACCATAAACCTTGCTAATTTTGTTGCCTGAAGTACAAATATCCTGAACTTATTTGTAATATTGAGACCTTTATAAGCTGAATTAATATCCGTTGAAAAATCAGGGCAAAAAATTTGTAACAATGCGTTCTTTTCTAGTTGTCTTAGTGTGCATGGCACAGGTTGTAAAGGCACAGCAATCCTTTGTAAGCTACCAGAAGAATTTTGTTCGCGTTGCAAGGGCATTCGATAACAGGGAGGATGAATTAAAAAAACAGTTTGCGGCTAAAAACCTGGTTTGGCCAGCAAAAAGCATGTATCTGCGGTCATTTAAATACAACAGCAACCTTGAAGTGTGGGTGAGGCAGAACACGTCTGATACATTCACTCATTTCAAAACATACCGCATTTGTGCATTGGCAGGAACTATGGGTCCAAAGCGAATGGAAGGAGACTATCAGGTTCCTGAAGGCATTTATTACATCAATGAATTCAACGCAAACAGCACTTATCACCTTTCACTCGGACTCAACTACCCGAATCCATCAGACCGGATATTATCAGATTCTATGAGACCCGGCAGTGAGATATATATTCACGGAAGCTGTGTTACCGTAGGGTGTATTCCCATTACTGATCCCCAGATTGAAGAACTCTATGTCTTAACCTCACATGCAAGAGCTGCAGGACAAGAATTCATCCCTGTGCATATTTTCCCTGCTCGCTTCCGAGAAACACGCAGCGCAGAATACCTTGAAAAAGTTTTTGAATCAGACCCAACATTGAAACCCTTTGAACATAACCTGCGCAAGGTTTATGACATTTTTGAAAACACAAAAAAAATACCAGTAGTTGCCATTACGCCAAAAGGAGATTATGTTTTCTATTGAGTAAGCAGGCATTTTTTATTTAATACCTTTGTTCTACAACATGACACACGAAAACCAATCTGGTATAATCAGGGTTTCTAATCTGAAGAAATCTTACGGCAGTTTCGAAGCTGTTAAAGGTATTTCCTTTGAAGTGCAAGAGGGTGAAATATTTGGACTGCTCGGCCCCAACGGTGCTGGAAAATCCACAACACTAGAAATCATGGAAACCCTCCGCAGCAAAACTTCTGGGGACGTAACCATAGCCGGATTAAACCTGGATAAACAACAGGATGCCATCAAGCAAATCATAGGCGTTCAACTACAGACATCCGGTTTTTATCCAGGCCTTAAACTGGTGGAACTTATTAAACTTTTTAGCGGACTTTACAACAGGGATATCAATCCAATGGAATTACTTGCCAAAGTAAATCTGGAAGACAAAGCCAAATCATTGTATAAGTCTCTCAGCGGCGGACAAAAACAACGTTTTTCAATTGCCACCACACTGATCAACGATCCAAAGATTATATTTCTTGATGAACCTACTACAGGATTAGATCCACAGGCCAGAAGAAACTTATGGGAGCTCATCAGGGAAATACGTTCACAGGGTACAACCATCATCATAACCACCCATTATATGGACGAGGCAGAATTTTTGTGTGACCGTGTTGCAATCATGGATGCAGGCAAAATAATTGCGCTTGACCAACCGGGTAACCTCATTGACCAGCTCATCAGTTCTGGTTTTGAAAAAGAAAAAGCTTCAAAAAGTGCGAACCTTGAGGATGTGTTTATTCACTTGACCGGACATGTATTGAGGGAAGAGGCTTAATCAGCCTGAAATGTAGCAGTTTTAAAAAATCCAATATGATGACAGCAGCTGAATTAGCAAAATATATAGATCATTCCATTTTGCATCCCACCATGACAGATGCAGACCTGGAAGAGGGGTGCCGAATAGCTATCGCCTATGGTACAGCTACTGTATGTATCAAACCTTACGCTGTTGCAAAAGCAGCACGGCTGCTGGATGGAACAGGAATTGGCGTTTGCACAGTTATTGGTTTCCCACACGGAAGCAATACAACAGATCTTAAAGTAATTGAAACCATTGAAGCTTGCAGAAATGGTGCAACTGAAATTGACATGGTGGTCAATATTGGGAAAGTGCTGGGGGAAGATTGGACTTATGTAGAAAATGAAATTGAACAGATCATGCATTCCGCTCTGCAGCACAATGCCACATTAAAAGTAATCTTTGAAAACGACTATCTTGAAGATAAACACAAAATAAAGCTTTGCGAAATTTGCTCTACACTTCATGTGGCCTTTGTAAAAACATCAACAGGTTATGGCTATGTGAAACAAGACAATGGTTTTTTTCAGACAAAAGGAGCAACGCTCAATGACCTTCGTCTGATGCGTGCACATTGTGGCGCAGATGTTCAGGTAAAAGCTGCTGGAGGTATTCGCACATTGAAAGATATGCTAGCAGCTATTGACGCCGGTGCTACCCGGATAGGGGCAACGGCTACTGTATCGATTATTGATGCTTTGGGAGGTGATACAAAGCATAGCATCACTGATGTTCCTTCAGGTGACAAGGGTGCATATTAAGCCAGAAAGCCTTCCGGATAGAATCAAGAAATAATCAGCATCCCAAATTTATGCTCAAGTGCCAATGAGTGATTCAGAATGGCACTGATAAAGTCCTGACCGTATCTGGCATAATAAGGCATAAAATTTTCAACCCGCTCCTGGAGGTTATCATTGGGGAAAAGGTCTTCCCGGAGTTTCCAAATACGCTGCAATCCTGTTGCCTGCTTTTTGCGTTCCGCTTTCAGCATTTTTTTCTCGAGTGATTCCAACTTTTTCAAGTGGAAAATTTCCAAAGCATGAACATGCTGTGTCAGTGTTTTATCAACATCTCCTGCCCGCTTTTTTAGTTGTGCAAACAACAGCCGGCTTTCCTTCTCTTCATTGTGCAAGTTAATTGTTGAACCAGACCAGCGCTGAACCATTTCATTGGCCAGGATTGTTTCCTCCTTGAATAAATCTGCATCACTGATTTCAAGTTCATTCATTTTGTGTGCAAGGTTTGCATCCATAATGGTGAAACTGTTTCGCAAAGCAAGTACAGGAAATGGAGTCTGATAGTGCGTAAACAAATCTTTCAGTTGCATCCAGTAAGCAACTTCAGAACCGCCTCCTACAAAGATGATATTCGGCAAAATTGTTTCCTGATAAAGCCCCCTGAGGATTACATTCGGACTGAACCTTTCTGGATTAGAATCCAACTCTGCCAGAATCTCTGCTTCACTGAATCTGATTACGGTTCCATCTACAGCATACTGATTTCCCCTTTTATCAATCCTGTTGCGGATGCCATCCCTCAGGTAAAAAAGATTAACAGGTCTTGGATTAACCTGAAGTTTATACTTTGATTCGAGGCGTTTACCTGTTTCACCAACTATCTTATCTGCAACCTGATCAAGCAAGTCTTCCCGCATCACTTTGCGATATGCGGCCTTGAGCGTTGCCTTGTCGGGCTGTAAGACCAGCAAACCCTCTTCCCGGAAAAGGTTGTTCAACAAAGTAAAAATACCCTCTGCCATGGTTCTACCATTGCTGTAAGCTTTTTTCAGCAGGGTGATGAGTTTCGGAGCCTGAGGTAAATGCCCAAGCTCTGTTTCAATGACATTAATTAGTTCAGCAACAGCCTTATCAGCTTGCATCCTGCCAACAGCACCGGTCTGACTGGTTTCCCACCGAAATGCTTTGCCATTGATTCTGAACTTGGAAAGCTCATCAAGGTCGTTGTCTTCACTTCCGATATAAAAAACCGGCACAAAATCATACTGAGGCAGTTCAGCCTTTAGCTTCCGTGACAATGCAATTGTATGTGCTGTCTTGTAAATGAAATAAAGATACCCAGTAAAGATATTGGGCTGATGTGCAGTACAGATGGTGAAAGTATTTTCGGAAGCAAGCAATACCATGTTACTGGATTGGCGCGCTGAAGGATCTTCCGCTTCATAGCTCTCTTCAAATGCAGCCTGAATAAGCTTTCTGTCTGTTTTAAATAATTTTCTGGCAGCAATTGCGCTCTTTACACCTTCTACATCAGGTTGATGGGCTGAAAATCCGTTTATAAAACTTTCACCTTGAAGATAGTCGCTGATTAACCTGGAAAACATTCCGGTTTGTTCATAATCTATGTATCTGCAAGATGTTTCCATATTTAGATAAAAACAGTTGAAAGTTTAGTTTTGTGCCTTTGTCTTTTGCCTCTTCCCTCGTGCCCTGCCTTCGGCAGGCAAGCTTGTCCCTCATCCCTTGTACCTCTTCCCTAGTCCCTCATTTTCACCCAACCACTTCCCCTTCCAGGTCGTAATCATAGGCTTTGGTTATGCGAACATTAACAAAATCGCCGGGTTTTAGTTTTTTATCTGTAATAATTATCACTTCATTATCTACTTCAACGCTGTCAAATTCAGTTCGTCCAATATACCTGCCCGCCTCTTTTTTATCGACTATTACTTTTAAAACCTGTCCAAGTTTTTCCTGGTTTTTCTCAAGGCTTATGTCTTGTTGAAAGGCAATAATTTCCTGGGCTCGTTCTTCTTTTTCTTCCGGGGAAAGGGAGTCTTCTAAGGTATGGGCTGAGGTGTCTTCTTCGTGTGAGTAAGTAAACACGCCTACCCTCTCAAACTTTATTTCAGCAAGAAAATCCTTTACTTCTTCCACATCATCTCTTGTTTCACCCGGAAACCCTGCAATAAGGGTTGTTCGCAAGCATATTCCTGGAATCCTCGACCTGATTTCATG